>JARRCD010000117.1 GCA_029982875.1 Candidatus Cloacimonadota bacterium
CAAGAAATCCGTATAATTATCATCAGGTTTATCAGATAGATTTGGCTCCTGAGAATATTGATTGCCTCGTTTTCTGGACTAAGAATGCAGAACCTATGCTGTCCAAACTTGATTTGTTGCAAGACTATAGCTATTATTTTCAATACACCATTACGCCCTATCCCAAAGCTTACGAGCCCAATTTGGACGAGCTCTCCCAAAGAATCGAGACCTTTATCAAATTAGCAGAAAAAATTGGCCCGGATCATATCATCTGGCGCTACGATCCAATATTTATGGCAGATGATATAGATGTGCAGTTCCATTTGCGGATGTTCGAGCAGATAGCCCTATCCCTTGCCAATCATACATTCCGGTGTATCATCAGCTTCATCGATCTGTATAATTCCACCAAACGTAATATCAGAGATTTGCACATAGCAGCAATGGATGACAGGATCAAGCGTGCGCTTGCCCAAGAATTGGCTTCCATCGCCAAAGACTATCAGCTTGAAATGCATACTTGTGCAGAAAGAATTGATTTGGCAGATCTTAGGATATCGCCGGGAAGATGCATAGATGATAAATTGATATCCAGATTGACCAATAAAGCTTTCGAGGGCGGGAAAGATCCCCATCAAAGGGCAGCATGCGGATGTATCAAGAGCTTTGATATTGGGGTCTACAATACCTGCCTAACCGGCTGTAAGTATTGCTATGCCACCAGAAATCATCAAACTGCCCTGAAAAACAGAGCCCGACATGATCCCTTATCGCCTTTTTTAATTGGCAATTCTGCGGATGGAGATCAAGTAAAGATCATTTGAAACCAACATCGCCGCAATACTGTGTGAAATCCGATGCAGTTGCCGGTTGCTAAAGCAGAGCGGAATTCATCTTGTTTGCGCAAAACTCGCATTGATTACGGAGGCTAAAGCACACCGCCTGGCATCTTGCCGTTCACTCCCTCATTCACAAACGGAGCATTTTTCGGGTCTGCACTGTGTCTCCGGATTGCAGGCGCATAAAATAGATCCCGGCCGGCACCTCTAAGCCGCTATCGTCTTTGCCGTTCCAGCGTAATTCATTCTCTCCGGATTTTGCGTTTTGGGTTTGAAAGTGTTTTATCAATTGCCCTTTCACGTTATATACAGAGCACTCTGCGGGTTTATTATCCTTTTGAAACCAGCGCAGCGTTGTATCCGAGTAAAAGGGATTGGGATAATTCTGCAGCAGAGGATCAACAGGCGGCAGATTTTCATCAGCATTGGCGGTGTAACTGAGGTTTACCAACTGAGTATCACTTTCCAGATATAATTCTTCCGGGGTATCCTGATTGTAAATGGCTCCAAGCTTCACTTCATACCAAGTGTTTTCTTCAAAGCCCGTCAGACTATAGCTTCTGAGATCTCCGCTTATTTCATATTCCGTCCAGCTTGATGCCGGAGCATCATATTCCTTGCAGGCAAGTTTGAAGCAATCGGGATCGCTGTAGCTAAACCAATTTGCCTGAAGTATATGGGATTCTTCAAACCGGAGCTCTTCCAGGTAAGGAATGCAGGGCAGCCCGTAATAAGGAGCAGTATTCATGCCGCCATTGATGAAATCCTCGATCAACAAGGACTTGGCCTTAAGTTCATCTACGGAATTTCCCACAAAGAGTATCGAGTAATAAGTGAGGGATTCTCCCGGAGCCAGGTTCATACGCTTGTAATAGTTGCCTTCATCATCAGTTTCTTCATATTCATCGGTGCCCGGCTGCGCGCCACAAAAGCTGATCAGATTTCTGGTATCATTACCAACGGGCTGTTCATACTCCATGAGGTCAGGGTCTTCCGGGCGCAGGGACCCAAAAGAAGCGAAATTGGCATTTCGGCCCGTAGCCAGCCAATATTTCGCATTCTGTGTCTGATAGCAAGTGCCGTAAAAGTTTCGGGGATAATTATCATCCGGGCCCTGTCCGTAATCCCAGAACCAGGATGATTTCCAAGTTCGATTATTATTCAGAATAAAGAGTTTACTGCCAACGCATAACGGTGCTAAACCTTCATCCCCATCAGCATCTCTACTATAAGCAAACTCATATCCCTCGCCCTTCACATAGCCGCTGACATCATCAATAGACGCAGGGAGCTCCCAAGAACTGGGGCCGAGATCCGCATCCATATAGTATGAAATGGCCAAATCCTCAATACTGTCCTGGTAATTGGTGTTATAAACGGTATGTTTTGTGATAATTATGCGGTCCAGGTTTTGAATATTCCAGGTATAGCTTTCGCTGTGTACAGCAATGCCCAGAGGATAGTGATTGTGATTTTGATAATTGCCGACATAACGCTGTCCTTGAGTGCCCAAAGGACAATAGTCGTAAAAATATGCGCTGTGGGTGATGAATCCGGGTGTGTCAAACTCGCCGGTTTGCGGGATGCTGAAGCAGAAGTTTTCACTGTTAAAGGGGTTAAAGGGTAGAGGAGCCGGACTGCCCATGATGCTCTGCAGCACAATGTCCTGATGGTTGTAAGTATTGTATAGCTGATAAGTGTCAGGATTTGATGCCAGCAGAGGATTATAGGCCGGAAGCAATTCCTTAGTATCATAATCACCATCAAATCCCACACTGGTCAAAGTATCCTGCACAGCCACCAACTCGGAATTCCAGAGTTCATGCCCTTCATATACGATATCGTGATCCAAGTATGTAGGCGGATAAGTAAGCCAATACAGCTTTCGTCCCAAATCATCCCGACGCTGTATCTTACCGGAAATCCAGCTGCCGGAAGCGTAAACCAGACTCTGAATATGCCGGTACTCCATATACCGGGATAAACCATAATTGGTAGTCTGGATAGAAAGTGTGCCGTTATTTAGCGGAGCGGTGTGCATGCTCTTATCTGTATCCGCCTTTTTCAAGGTCAAAGCAAAGCTGCTACTCACCCATAAGATTGCCAAGATAGTGAATATCCGCCGCATTAGTTTCTCCTTTGGGAAATCTTTTCTCCCAGCATTTCACTGATGATGTCCCCCATGGCATTGGCCACGGCATCCTGCTCCATATAGCTCAAAGGGAAGCCGAATACCGCAATATTGCCGCCTTCAAAGCTGTGAGTGTATCCCACATACTTCGATGAATAAAGGTCATACTGTTCTTGTGTGGGCGGATAGATGGTACTATCCACTGCTTTGCACCCAAAGCCGTATAGCCAATCCAGATTTAAGCTGGGATCAAAGTATGTCACTTGGGGCAGGCCCTGTGTGATCTCAACAAAAGAGCTAAACGGATTAGTCAGATTCAGAGGAATGTCACTTATGCCGCTTTGGCCGATTGCGTTGATGAAAAAAGGATTTTGATACACGGATGAGCCGAGTACCCCCAAGGCTTCCGGATCAATGATTCCCATACGGTTCCGTACAAAATCGAAGGCCATGGGTGAACAATTGGAAAGATCACTGATATCGCTTGCCAAATCAAAGGTTCCGCTGATCAGTACCGAGCCCTGATGGTCGAGATAGATATCCAGTGCATCAGCAAATTCACGTAAATCACTGCTGTCATGATACGAAAGCGTATTATCCTGATGAATCATAACCGCCCGGTAGTTCATGAGAACTGATGGTGAAACCGTAGAAAATTGATTTTCATCCATGGCATACTCTGTAATCATGCCCCAATCCAGAGGCAAAACATCATCATAAAACATATCTATAATGGCCTCAGGCGCATCGATATAGCTAAACGGTGTATTGTCTACAATCAAGATGCCATCGCGCTGTGCAGGTTCCGTCATTGGCTTTAGACTAATATTTCTTGAGATGGGATCGCTTTTCACTCCCTGGCTGTCTTCGACCATTAGTTCGACCATGTGGTTGCCGCTGGAAAGGTTTTGTAAAATGCAGTGCCGGGAAGCATCATTGAAATTGGGCACTCTCAGCCACTGTTGACCAGAACTGTCTGTCTCCACCGTGGGATTGAAAAACTGCTCCATAACGGGGAAGGGATTCCAATCCAAGCGCAACCAAAAGGCCGTGATGTGGCTCCCATAGTTCTCCGAGCTTGCATCATCCAAGACCCAGTTTAACTCAGAATAAAAAGGATTTTCTGTCACATGGAATTCATTTGTCACATCACAATAACCATACTGTCCCAAGTAACCCCATCTTAGGTGAAGCTTAAAATCATCAGAATGAATTGCCTCCAGATTACCACTTACCACCCACAGCTTACGCAGTAATTTGTCGCCATCGGTGCAGATTTGATCGTAGAAGGCTGGAGGTATATCTCTCTTAAACATCCCGTAATGATGCTGTCCGTATCCTACAAGGGCATCTTCATAAAGAATAGCCCGTGGTTTGAAGCCATACAGGCTTTTGAAATACACCGAGCTGGGCTGGTCCTGTTCCACCCCGGATCTGCTGACTACATAGCACTGAAACTGGGTGTAAGTATCCGGTTCATTTACTACTAAAGCCGGTGTAGTCCCAGCATTTAACGACACTTTGCGAAGGTCCGGCAGGTCTATGCTACTATACCATTCACCGGTCTGAATGGGCTGCAAATCTTCATCCAGGATGTTCACCCGATACATAAAATGATCTACATACATACCATCCACATATATATCCCCTATTTGCTCCCGGAGCAAAAATTCTGCGCCTAGTCCGATGGAACTGCCATTCTCAAATGGTGCATCAATCAGGGTGCCAATCAGACGTGTACTTTTGAAGGCCGATGCCAGAATCTGAATGCTTCCATCCGGGCTTTTCACTTTCACTTTTACCGCAGTGATGATGTTTTGCAATCTACCTTCTACAGATTGAAATTCCGCGCTCAATTGACTTTGTGAAGTCCAGATCTCATCATCAAAGAGCAGCCAACCTTCTTCATTACTTAGTAATTCAGGTTCCTCAGAGGGGTTCATAAAAGTGAGATGATAAGCGAAAAGTGTGTTTTCATCTTTTTCAGTATTGACAGTGATAATTTGACGATAGTTGTATTCCTCGCTGCCCAGATCCAGCTTTTCTTCACTGAAGCTCAGTCCGCTCGGTTGCTGATTCTGTGGAGCAAGGGGGTTGCTTCTATCACAGGATAACAGCATTAATACAAAAAAACAAAGCAAGACAAGCTTTTTTGTCTGTGCCATGAATCCTCCTTTTACATGTTACCATGAACATAACGGCTCATTTGGGCACTGTATCTAACAATCATATATTATATCAACATCATGAAACAAAAACACTTTTGTGCGGGAGGTTGGGAACTGTCAAGAAAAACTTATGACAAGGCTATAAAAAAAGACTGTTCAAAAAGCACAACCATCTTCAGCCGCTTTCCTGGTTTTCTTTGAGAAAAGCAGGCCGGGATTTCAGGATGTCTTATTCATACAACCTTTTAGATACGGGCGAAGGCCAAACATCCACGAAAGGCGAGATCGATGGCAAGCTAAAATCAGGCTGGAGTAAAAATGGGGGTATGCCAACGATAAACCCATTGACAAAAACTTCGCCATTAAAGACTTGTCGGAATAGGAAATACTCAATAAATTAGAAGGTATACGCCATGATAAATATCCAAACTATAGCGAAAATGACTGGGAAAATGACTTCAAAAACACGGTATCAAGGAGTTCGGCTTGACCTCAAGGCAACAGTTCCTCCAAAAAGCACGAGATATCTACAAAAATCCGGAACATATCCGCTGTAGAATGCGTGAAGGACAGCTCCAGTTTACCTTCTATTCCCAAGCCCACGCCGGATATGTCGTCGCCGATACCAATGGCGTGATTCGCGGCTGTTATGCTCACCCCAAGCAAGGGGCTATTGAAAAAACCATAAAAGCTACAGAAAACATGTACTACAATATCAAAGGAGTTACAAAATGATTAATAGAGCTGCAAACGACACTACACCTATGTACCTGGATACCTTTCTTAATAGAATAAATACGCTCAGACCCTTCAGACCTGACGAGTATATGACCATGTGCATGAATATGTCAGATGAAGACGAATTACCCTTCTCAGAAGGCTCTCAAGACCTATACAATGCTATCTATGCTTGCCAGCAGCTTATCTTAGACCCTCCATACAACTACGTTATCAGCTATGTTAAGCCTTATAGAGAAAAGTATAGCATACCCCGCTCCCACTTCTGGTGGTATATCGATGAACTCTGATCCCAAACTAAACATACTATTCTGCAAAGAGCCCCAATAGCAGGGCTCTCTTTTTACTATATCCCTCATATCCCATGCTCCAAGCTACTGGGCAAGCTACTATAACGCAGTCCCAGGACGCCCTCGTTGATAGCTTCCAATATCTGGAAGAAACAAAAATATGGTCTCAAAAATGACCTATTTCAAATGGATAAATTTGGAATTATGAAAGTGAAATGGTATAAGTCTATATTTTCCTTGGGGCTTCCTTAACTTAGTTAAAAATGACCTAAGGATGATGGCGGCAAAACCTGTAGCAGCAAGGGAGAAATGTATGAACTGAGAATGTAAATGTATTATTATTACAAGTATGGCAAGGAGGTTTTTGACCTGAATCTGAGCGGGAACAAGCAGGTTTTCCTTCTCCTAATTATTGTTGTAGTAGCTTTCACGGTTCCCCAGGTGAAGACCCAAGACATCGCGGTGCCCATCTTCTCTGAGGCCAATCGCGATCAACCCTGCTGCAGAATTAACCTTGCCCTCGATTCTGATCTTGGTGTAGATCGCATCAAGCCAGATTCGGGATGAGGAAACGATATCCAGAGCAAAAAAGTGCGGCATGTCCACGACTAAGGGCTGTCGACCTCCAGGTGAAATTAGGTAGCAAAGCTGACTATTACGGTTAAGCTGACCATTACCGTACAGCAGACTGCGTTTGCTTTGGCTATTGGGAACTTGCCAACCCAATAACTGCTGCTCCTTTAGCTACCCACTCTATTTGAAAGAAGCCAATTTTTCTTGCGCATTCCATGCAATCCTCATGCTTTTACATGAGCGTCGTATGAGGATTACCTATTTATATATCTGGGGTGTTGTTGGGGAATCCAGCATCCCCACCGGATTCCCTATCCCAAATCGCTTGTATGGTTTGGGATAAACTCCCCACTGGTTTTCACCTGACACCTCTGCTATGTAGATTCGGTAGTCAGCAAACCTCTTTTCAGGATTGTACTAAGGGTCAGCACCCATTCCTGCCACACTTTTTCATCGTTGAAGTCCCGTTCGTTGATCAAGGCGATAAGCGGAGCCAGATAGATGGCGCTGTAGCCAATGGCCAAAAGGCACTCACGCACAGCTTCCACCGGCAATTGCACTGCTTTACCGGTTCTCACGGCTTCCCGATAGGCATCGTAGATGTG
>JARRCD010000012.1 GCA_029982875.1 Candidatus Cloacimonadota bacterium
GCAGAGCATTAATCACTTGACGATCCACTCTTAATCAAGTCTTAATAATTAAGACTTGATTAAGAGTGGATTAAGAATTACTTGACAGCCAGGAAAGGGTAGGAAAAATGCTAACAAAAAATCAAGGAGGAAAAACATGAAAGCTTATGTAAAAGCAGGAATTAAGGGCTTCTCCGGCAAGCTGGACGGGGCCATATACTACGATAGAGCCCAAGCCCCGGGCCAATCTCCGGCAGATCAGATAGCATCAGTGCCTTATATATGTTTAGATGGTGGGGCTCAGCAGAACTGGTGATCCGCTCTAATACGGTATTCTGGTCCTTACTCCGCGCCGCTATACTTATCCTCGGGAGTGGACCGCCTTGCCCTCACGGTCAGCAAGAGCTGAGGCCTGAGGCCGGAACTGCTGCGGTATCCGCGTCAAAATCGGTATAGTCTGGGTAATATCCTGAAGGAAATATGTAACCATCCCATCAGGTAAATAACTGGATCTTATATTGTAATTGAGAGTAAGATCAGAAAAAAGCCACCCTCGCTATCCAACCGTAATAGCTCGTTTATGCGCTAATTATCGCGGAGATCAGGTTCTTTTCATCGAGCTGAATCAGCATGATATTGATGGCAGAAGTCATGGGAACCGCCAGAACCATACCCACTATCCCCCACACCCAGCCCCAGAAGATCAAAGATACCAGCACCATAATCGGGCTAAGATTGAGTCTTTGTCCCTGCATTTTGGGCTCAATAACGTTGCCAAATAGCATCTGAGTGGCTATAATCAAGATGCTAAATGAAATCGTGCGCAGATCAAAACCGGTTTGCAGCAGGCAGATTACAATCGGTATTGCACTGGCAATGACACTACCGATATTGGGAATAAAATTCATTACAAAGAGCAGGATCCCGCATACTAACACAAAATCCACACCATATAACAGCATGAGAATCATCCCAGTAACCGCGGTGCAGAGGCTGATGATAGTCTTGGTAAGCAGATACTTTTGAATCTGCAGCTGAATATTCTTCAAGGTTTGGGTGGTGCGCAATTGATCTTCGGGTTTCAATACATTCTTGAGTTTTATGGTCAAACGCCCATCCTGAGCTACGATGAAGAGCAGGAATATCACGATCAGGATGATGTTCCAACCTACACCTACGGTAGTGGTGGCCACATTTGAGATCGTTTTGGAGATCGAGAAACTGCCTGGCGATAGGATCTGTGTGATATCTAATTGAGGGTAATTTTCGATAGCAATGTTAAATCGGTTTGAGAGCTCCGATAATGAATTCATCCAACCCTGAACTCTTTGCATGAGATTGGCCTGATATCTGGGAAATCCTGTCACCAGTGAATTTGTAGCCGCAGTGAGCAATAGCGTAGAAGCCAGCATCAACAGAATGATAATTACCAACATCAGGGTCAACACGACGCTGATGTGCACATTTCTCTCGCGCAAAAACCTGTTCAGAGGAGCAAAGACAAAACTCAAAAACACCGCAAAGACCAAAGGAATAAAGATCGACTTCAGGGTCCTGAAGATGATCACCACCACCGGGATGGCAATAATGGTTAGTAATATGCGTATCCAACGCAGTTCGTTGCTGCTGTCTGCCATATATTTATTCCTTCTTTGTGATGCTCTAAGCTCGCGGCAAATAGAGCTCATTACTTGCACATTGCAATATGTTTCTATGATCCTGAACCAGCCTTTTCCTGTCAAGTCCATAATGCGTTTTCGCCATCTTCGCTGAGGCAGAAGCTCTGATAGCGTTATCCGTTATGCGTTATGCGTTATGCGTTATGCGTTATCCGTTATCCGTTATCCGTTATCCGTTATCCGTTATCCGTTATCCGTTATAAAAAATCTGTGCAATCCGTGTAATCTGTGTGAGACCAACGCTGCAGAGGCTTGTTCCTGGGGAACACTCTCCAATACGTAACTGCGCGGTATATGCAGATTCTGCTTGACAATATTTTTCCCCGAATAAAATTCGCTCATTGATATAAATATGCGGGGAAAAGAATCTGATAGCGGTCTTGCCCCACGCGGTGAGGGGATTGGCGCAGCATAGCAGATAAGGAGTTGGAACAGCAATAGCCACCTCAGTGAGATAGCGTGAAATACCATAAATAAAAGAACAAGCTTTATTAAGGAGGAAGCAATGAAAGCACTTAAGATCAGCATGTTATGCCTGATAACTCTTTTTTTGGGATTTAACTTATCAGCCCAAAACACAGATTGGCTTTGGGTTACGCAAGCCGGCGGCTCGAGCGGTGAGTCTGGCACAGGTATCGCGGTGGACGAATCCGGCAACAGCTATGTAACAGGATATTTTGGGGAGAGCGCCAGCTTCGGCAGTACGACGCTGACCAGTAGTGGATATGAAGACATCTTCATCGCCAAAATGGACAGCAACGGTAACTGGCTCTGGGCGAAGCAAGCCGGCGGCGGTAGCACTGACCGAGGTTACGGTATCGCGGTGGACGAATCCGGCAACAGCTATGTAACAGGATATTTTCAGGGCAGCGCCAGCTTCGGCAGTACGACGCTGGCAAGTACCAGTAGTGGATATTATGACATCTTCATCGCCAAAATGGACAGCAGCGGTAACTGGCTCTGGGCTAAGCGAGCCGGCGGGGCGAACGGTGACAAAGGTTACGGTATCGCGGTGGACGAATCCGGCAACAGCTATGTCACAGGATATTTTCAGGGCAGCGCCAGCTTCGGCACTACGACGCTGACCAGTAGTGGAGGAAATGACATCTTCATCGCCAAAATGGATAGCAGCGGTAACTGGCTCTGGGCGAAGCGAGCCGGCGGCTCGAGCCATGACTCTGGCCGAGGTATCGCGGTGGACGAATCCGGCAACAGCTATGTCACAGGATCTTTTGAGGGCAGCGCCAGCTTCGGCAGTACGACGCTGACCAGTAGTGGATCATCTGACATCATCATCGCCAAAATGGATAGCAGCGGTAACTGGCTCTGGGCGAAGCGAGCTGGCGGTTCGAGCGATGACTATGGTTACGATATCGCGGTGGACGAATCCGGCAACAGCTATGTCACAGGATATTTTTGGAACAGCGCCAGCTTCGGCAGTACGACGCTGACCAGTAGTGGATTATCTGACATCTTCATCGCTAAATTAGACAGCACCGGTAACTGGCTCTGGGCTAAGCGAGCCGGCGGCTCGAGCACTGACCGAGGTTACGGTATCGCGGTGGACGAATCCGGCAACAGCTATGTCACGGGATATTTTTGGGGCAGCGCCAGCTTCGGCAGTACGACGCTGACCAGTAGTAGATATTCTGACATCTTCATCGCCAAAATGGACAGCAGCGGTAACTGGCTCTGGGCTAATCAAGCCGGCGGCTCGAACTCTGACTATGGCCAAGGTATCGCGGTGGACGAATCCGGCTACAGCTATGTAACAGGATATTTTGAGGGCAGCGCCAGCTTCGGCAGTACGACGCTGACCAGTAGTGGACAAACTGACATCTTCATCGCCAAATATTTTAAAGCACCCCCACAGGTATTGTCCCCCAACGGTGGTGAAGTCTGGAGAGGGAGCTCGCTGCAAACAGTATATTGGGATGTGGCCATATTTTCCGATCCTATCAATATAAAATTATCAATTGATGGGGGCGCATCATGGCTCTTTCTTAATGCTGAGCCGGTTGATGGAGCTTTGGGGCACTATAGTTTCTATGCTCCCGTATTGAATTCAACTCAGTGTTTAATCCTCCTGGAATCTGCCCAATTCCCGGAGCTGTATTCTGATGTATCGGATACTTACTTCACGATCACAACAGCAAGCCCGGCTACCGTTGTCTTGCTCCATCCGGATAGCCCCGGGCTCAAGCTGCAAAGTGGCAGAGAGTATCCCATCAGTTGGTTGGCAAATCAAGTAACAGCGGTCAATCTCGAGGTGAGCTATGACTGGGGAGCCACTTGGAACAGCATAGCTACAAACCTGCTAAGCACTCCTGCAACTTATAACTGGGTGGTGCCTGATTCTATATCCACTGCTTGTTATCTTCGCGTAAGTGATAGTCAGAATCCCAGTACTTACGATTGGAGCGATAACGTCTTTACTATTTGTAAGCTTGAATTAACGCAGCCGAATGGAGCCGAAGTTTGGGCCAGTGGCTTACAAAATGTAATCACCTGGGAGAAGGAGCAGGTTAATACCGTTAAGCTTGAATATTCAAGCGATGGAGGCAGCAGCTGGATCACTATCGCCAATAATGTTAGCTCTGCCGCGGGTTACTATCATTGGACAACACCCAATATTAATTCCACTCAGTGTTTGGTAAAGGTCACTGATGCAGAATATGAACAAGTATGTGACATTTCAGATGAGCCTTTTACCATCCGAACTCGCATTATTGTCGAATCTCCCAATGGGGGTGAATATATTACTGCTTTAACGGTAACAAGGATTTTGTGGTCAAGCATTGAAGAGATTGCCAATGTGGCTATTGACTATAGCGTTGATAATGGAGCAAATTGGCTTGCCATCCAGAGCACTCCCTATCCAGCCGCTGGGGGTTATTATGATTGGATCGTGCCCAATAGTATTAGCAATCAAGCCTTAGTAAGAGTACGATCGTCAGATAACGACAGTATTTTTGATGTCTCAGATGCTGTGTTTTCCATTGTTGCCGAAGTTTTACCACCTGAGGCCAACTTCTCGGCAGATGTCCTCAGCGGTTTAGAGCCCTTGGAAGTGCAATTTACAGACCTCTCCACCCCCGGAACCGGAGGGATCACGGCCTGGTATTGGGACTTTGGGGATGGGGGAACATCTACCGCCCAGAACCCGCTATACACCTACAATGAACCCGGTATATACAGTGTGAGTTTGACCGTGGAAGGTCTCTTTGAGCTGGAAGATACAGAGCTGAAGGAAGCTTACATCACGGTAATCGCGAGGGTGCCGGAAATTGCCTTGCTGAGTGCGCAAAGCCTTAATTTTGGAGTGGTTTATCTGGGCGATGTATCAGGAGCCCAGAGTATCGAAGTGAAAAACATTGGTGGAGCTCCGCTGAACCTTGAGACCGTCTCCTATCTCTTGGCGGAATCACCCTTTGCTCTGCTCGATACTCCGCTGCCCATAGAGCTCGATCCGGATGAAACTGCAATCCTGAATGTGGTCTTTGCTCCTCTGACCAGTGGTGCAGTAAGCGACAGCATCTATATCCATAGCGATGCCGTGAATCTACCCCTGGTGGCGATCGGTCTGCGCGGTACCGGTCAATATGTGCCTCCGGCTGCAGTCGGGACACCCACGGTGCAAATTCAGGGTAATGATGCCATCATCACCTGGGAAGCTGTAACCGAAACTATCTATGGCAGCCCCATAACACCTGATCTTTATCTTGTGCTCTATAATGAAACCCCCTATGAAGACGAAAATTTCTATTACTTCCATGGCAGTACCCCGCTCACAACTTACACCCATTATAACGTCGCCCTTTTCCGGGAATCGATGTTCTACCGGGTGGTGGCAGTGAAGTTTTACCGTGAAGCAGAGCGGGAAGCTTTTGCCAACTTACGTAGTGCGGCAGGACAAATCACCTGGCAGGAACTAAAAGATAGAATGAAGGCCTATCTCAGCGCTGCGCTGGAATAAGCCGGAGTAGAGCGGAAGCTTGAGGAGGCTATCCGTTGTGCGTTATGCGTTATCCGTTATGCGTTATCCGTTATGCGTTATCCGTTATGCGTTAACCGTTAACCGTTATGGGTTATGCGTTATGCGTTATGCGTTATGCGTTATCCGTTATGCGTTATCCCTGAGTCCCGTTGGGACGGCCTTTTAGATAGCATATCAATTGAAAGCCTATACCTTGTGAGTTCCTGAGGAACGGCATTTCAGATCTTGTGCATAATGCAGATAAATATACCGTGCCGCTGGGACTCGGGAATGGTGGGGGCGTCTTACGTGATGCTATCTAAAATGCAGTCCCGCTGGAACTCAAAGATAACGGATAACCTCTCCTTATAAAAAATCTGTGCAATCCGTGTAATCTGTGTGAGACCAACGCTGCGTGCATAACGCATAACGGATAACGCATAACGGATAACGCATAACGCATATTTGAACAATCTCTAATCCAAATCCGGGTTCAGCAAAAAAAGCTTGACCTGATCAAGTGAGTTACAATCCATGAGAATTAAGAAATCAAAGGAGCGGAAAAGAATGACAAAGTATGCCCCCTGTGGTTTTGATTGTAGAGCTTGTGAAGCCTATATCGCCACCCAGAATCATAACCTGGATATCCTCAAACAGCATCAGCAAAGCTACGCAGAGCAATTTGGCAAAAGCATCAGCATCGCAGAATTGTATTGCGATGGCTGCCGCAGCGAGGGTCGAAAAATCAGCTTCTGCTTTGCGTGCGAGATTCGTCTTTGCGCTTTACAGAAAGGCTATGAGACCTGTGCCGAATGCAAAGCTTTTCCCTGCGCAAAAGGCAAATATGTGTGGCAAGACAGGTCTGAATCTCTGGCCAATCTCAAATCTTGGCGAGAGCAGGATTAAGCCCTCCCCTACTCCCAGAGGCCATGCTACAGCTCAAAACGGGTCTGGTTTGATCCCGCAGCGTCTGTTGCGGTCCCAACCCAAGAGGACATAGTGAGGTGTCAGCATCCCACGGCGCAGGGGCTTGGGCAGCAGTGATGCGTGCCTTGTCTTTATAGCTCGCCGTGGCAATTGGGAGCTTACCACGCCAAACTTATGCTACATGAGAACATATATAAGGAACTCATAATAAAAAACTGGACAGAAAAGGCAGCTTGAAAATGCTGACTACATAGAAAGCGACAGAGAACTGTCAAGCATTGGGCTAAAGCTCAGAAAAACCAAAATATCCGGGAGGATAAATGCCTTTAAAACCTGAGGCCAAAGCGGCTATCATGGCAGAGTTTAAACTCCATGAATCAGACACAGGTTCCCCAGAAGTACAGGTGGCAATGCTCAGTAAGCGCATCAAAGACATCACTGAGCATTTAAAAGTGCATCCGAAAGATTTCTCAACCCGCCGGGGACTGTTAAAACTGATCGGGCAACGCAGGCGCTTACTCGATTATCTGAAGAAAAAAGATATTAACAGATATCGCAACTTGATCAAAGCGCTTGGCATTAGAAAGTAATAACTCAGCCAAGATATTAGAACATCTCGGAAAGTGGATGCCTTGCGCACAGGGATCCACTTTCTGAGTTTTGCAAGAACATAGAGATGAGCCTGGGAGTATTAGCAATAAGCAAATGGGTTTGGCTTACTCATCTGCCTATTGCTTATTCTCCCTGGTTACAAATGCAAGGAGAACAAAATGCATAACTTTAACATCGTCCGTCGTGAATTAGATTTTCACGGTCGCAAACTAATCGCCGAAACCGGAAAAATGGCAAAACAGGCCAATGGAGCGGTTTATCTGCAATACGGAGACACCGCGGTATTAGTAACCGCCACGATGAGCAAGGAAGCCAGTGAAAACCAAGACTTCTTCCCGCTCACAGTAGATTACATAGAAAAGATGTACGCTGCCGGTAAAATCCCCGGGGGCTTCTTCAAGCGTGAAGCTAAACCCTCTACAGATGCCACTCTGCAAGCTCGTGTGATTGATCGCTCCATCCGTCCTCTTTTCCCCGATGGATTTCGCAATCAAGTACACGTAGTGGTGAATGTGCTGGCCTATGATGGTGATAATGACCCCACCAATCTTGGCGTCTTGGGAGCATCATTGGCTCTCTCGATCTCAGACATTCCCTTCAAAGGCCCTATAGCCAGCCTTACCGTAGGCTACATTGATGGTGAATATGTGGTTAATCCTCTCATTCCTGAGCTCAAAGAAAAGTCGCTACTCAATCTCACCGTAGCCGCTTCGGCAAAATCTGTGGTCATGATCGAATCCGCAGCCCAAGAACTCTCTGAAAACCAGATGTTGGATGGAGTTTATATCGGGCAAGAAGCGATTAAGACCCTATGTGCCATGCAAGAAGAGATCATTGCAGAATGCGGGAAGGAAAAAGTGGAAGTAGTGCTCATGAGTATCCCGGAAGAGATTCTCAGTAGCATGGATACCGAATATGGCCAAAGAATCGCCGCAGCTGCTGTGATTCTGGGCAAACAGGAACGGCAGGATGCCTTTGACGCGGTGGAAGCAGAAATGCTGGAAAAGCATCTCAATGAAGATGGTGAAGAGCTATTTGCCGAGAATGAGAAGTATTACAAGGATGCTTTCCAGGAACTGATCCGGCGCTGCGTACGCGCTTCGATTATCGACAAAAATTTCCGGGTGGATGGTCGCGGTTTGGATGATATCCGTGATATCACCTGCGAGATCGATATCCTCCCGCGGGTGCATGGCTCAGCGCTGTTCACCCGTGGTGAGACCCAGTCTCTGGGCACAGTCACCTTAGGTGGCGGCAGTGACGAACAGATCATCGACACTCTGGAAGAAGAATATAAGAAGAGCTTTTACCTGCATTACAATTTCCCGCCGTTCTGTGTGGGAGAAGCTGGGCGGATGAGCTTTACTTCCCGGCGTGAGTTAGGGCACGGTAATCTGGCAGAACGCGCTTTAAGAGCCGTCTTGCCCGATTCTGAAACTTTTCCCTATACCATTCGTGTCGTAGCGGATACGCTGGAATCAAACGGGTCTTCATCCATGGCTTCAATTTGCAGTGGCTGCCTGGCTATGATGGCTGGCGGAGTCCCAATCAAAGCTCCAGTAGCAGGTATCGCCAATGGTCTGATCATGGAAGGGGACAAATATGTTATACTCACCGACATCATGGGCCTGGAAGATCACTATGGTGACATGGACTTCAAGTGTGCTGGAACCCGTGAAGGGATCACAGCTATGCAGATGGATATCAAAATAGATGGCATTACCAAAGAGATCATGCGCATAGCTTTGGAAAAGGCCAAGAAAGCGCGATTCCAGATCTTGGATATCATGGCGGCCTGCATTGCAGAACCCAAAGCTGATCTTGCGCCCAGCGCTCCCCGCATTGAAAGCTTCAAAGTGCCTACCGATAAGATTGGCGAGATCATAGGACCAGCCGGTAAGATGATCAAATCTATCATCGAAAGTTGCCAGGTAGGTGTGGATATTCAAGATGATGGCACTGTGCGGATTCTCTCTCCAGACAAGGCCTCAATCGAGAAAGCCAAAGCCATTATCAAAGGCATCGCGATTGATCCTGAACCTGGTGATGAATTTGAAGGTCCGATCACCCGCATCGAGCCTTACGGAGTATTTGTGAAAGTACTCGGTGGCGCTAAAGAAGGCATGGTCCATGTTTCGCAAATGCATACTTCGAGAGTGGAACACCCCGAGGATATGGTAAAATTGGGAGATGTGGTAAAAGTAAAGGCTCTGGGCATGGAAAAGGGTAAACTCTCTCTTACCATGAAGGGAATTCCCGGAAATCCCGAACCGGATCCCAATGCTCCCAGCAGACCTGCTCCACCCAGACGGGATCGGGATGATAACCGCCGCGGCGGCTATGATCGAAATCGCCGAGGTGGTGGCGGCAGAGACCATAACCGCAGATAAATATAAACATAGATAAGTGGGGCGCGATTCAAGATGGAATCGCGCTCTGGTTTTGAAAAGCCAGGAGGTAAACACTTTGGATTACAAGATTAAAGATATTTCTCTTGCCGATTATGGCCGCAAGGAAATCAACCTTGCCGAGATCGAGATGCCAGGCCTGATGACGCTCAGAGAGCGCTATGGAAAAAGCAAACCTTTATCTGGGGCGCGAATTACCGGTAGTCTGCACATGACTATCCAGACGGCAGTCCTGATGGAGACCCTGGTAGAGCTCGGAGCATCCCTGCGCTGGGCCAGCTGCAATATCTTCAGTACTCAGGATCATGCCGCCGCGGCCATGGTACAAAGGGGAATCCCCGTCTTTGCCTGGAAAGGTGAGACTTTGCAGGAATATTGGAATTGCACTTTTAACGCACTGAATTGGCCGGAAGATAGCTGCGATCTCATCATCGATGATGGTGGCGATGCCACTCTGATGGTGCACGAAGGTTACCGCCTGGAAGAGCTATTACATAAAAACCAGCAGCTACCGGAAGCAAATTCGGATAACGAAGAATATCGCCTGGTGCAAAAGCTGCTCATCTCTCACCTGGAAGAAGATCCCCAAAGGTGGCACCGCATCGCCCAAAATCTCAAAGGCGCCAGCGAAGAAACAACGACGGGAGTGCACAGATTGTATCAAATGCTGGAAAAAGGCGAGCTGCTCTTCCCCGCAATCAACGTGAATGATAGCGTAACCAAGAGCAAATTTGACAATCTCTATGGCTGCCGGGAATCTTTGGCCGATGGCATCAAACGCGGCACGGACGTGATGGTGGCAGGAAAGACCGTGATGATCTGCGGTTATGGTGATGTAGGAAAAGGTTGCGCCCAGTCCATGAGCAATTATGGGGCTCGAGTGGTAATCAGTGAGATCGATCCCATCTGTGCCCTGCAAGCTGCGATGGAAGGCTATGAGGTGCGCACTCTGGACGATATGGTGGAAACTGCGGATATCTTTGTAACCGCAACAGGAAACTGCGACGTGATCCGCGTGGATCATATCCTGAAGATGAAAAATAACGCCATTGTCTGCAATATCGGCCACTTTGATAACGAAATCCAAGTAAACAAACTCTATGAACTGGATGGAGTGCAAAAGGTCAATATTAAAGCTCAGGTTGATCTGATCAAACTACCCAATGACAAAGCCATCATCCTGCTCTCGGAAGGAAGATTGGTAAATCTGGGTAATGCCACCGGACATCCCTCCTTTGTCATGAGCTGCTCTTTTACAAATCAAGTTTTGGCTCAGCTCGAGCTCTGGGATAATGCCCATCAGACCGGGGTCTATATGTTGCCCAAACATCTGGACGAAGAAGTTGCGCGCTTACATCTGAGTAAATTGGGAGTCCAGCTCACCCATCTGAGCCTGCGGCAAGCTGAATATATCGGCGTCCCCGTGGAAGGTCCCTACAAGCCAGATCACTATCGCTATTAGGAGGGTGCCGCTCTTGTCAAGCCACAAACCAGTGATCATCAATGAACTCTTAGGCGAGCTGATAATCCCGCCGGAGCCTCAGCGCTGGATCGTGGTGCACACCAAGCCGAGACGGGAAAAAAAGCTGGCAGACTATGCGGCGCAAAACCTGATTCATTACTATCTGCCTCAGATCAAGCATAAACGTGTATATCAAAGACGCAAGGTAGTAACGACGGTGCCGATGTTTTCGGGCTATATCTTTATGATCCTATCCCCTTATGAAAAACAGCTTGTCGCCTCCACGGGACTGGTAGCTTATTTTATCTTTGTGCGGCATCAACAAGAGCTTTTGGACGATCTCTCCTATATTTACGGAACCCAGCAAAAAGACCTGCCTTTGCAGCCTGTAATGTGGCTCTCCAAAGGGCTGGAAGTTGAGATTACGGAGGGAGTGCTCAAGGGCACAAAAGGTGTGGTGGAATCTCAGGACAAGGTTTCTGAAGTACGCTTACAAGTAAATTTACTCAGGCAGGCAGTAATGGTAAAAGTCAACCCCAAGCATGTCAAGATTATCGGGGAATATAACATTGTCGAGGAAGAAGAATGAAGATACTCATTTCCGGTGGTGCCGGATTTATCGCTTCACATCTGGCAGATGCCTGTATTGAAGCAGGACATGAGGTGGTGATAGTGGATAACCTGCGCACGGGATCCAGACGCAATTTGAATCCCAAGGCAAAGTTTTATGAATGCGATATCTGCGACCCTGCCGTTGAGGAGATCTTTGCCCGTGAAAAGCCCGAGATCCTGGACCATCACGCGGCCCAGATCTCAGTGCCGCTATCCATTGAAGATCCGCTTACCGACGCTGAAATCAACGTAAAAGGCTTGATCAATCTCCTGCAAGCAGCCGTTGCCCATAAGGTCAAAAAGGTCGTATATATCTCCTCCGGGGGAGCAATGTATGGGGAAGCAGAGGAGTATCCCACCTCCGAAAGCTATCAGCCCCGCCCGCTCTCAGTATATGCCATCAATAAGATGGTGGGCGAAAATTACCTCTATTTTTACAATCAACAATACAATCTGGATTATACGGTACTGCGCTATGCCAATGTCTATGGCCCCAGGCAGGTATCTCACGGCGAGGCTGGAGTAGTCTCGATCTTTGTGGAAAAGCTGCTGGCAAATATGCGACCTACTCTGCATGCCTACCCCGATGAACCCGCGGGGATGATCCGGGATTATGTCTTTGTCAAGGATGTAGTCAAAGCAAATCTTATCGCCTTTACCAAAGGTAGCGGACAAGCCTATAATATCGGAACCTGCATTCCCACAACTACCCGCGAGCTTTACGATGAGATTGCCCGGCAACTGGGCGTGCAAATCCAACCTCAGCCGGCAAATGCCCGTCAAGGGGATCTGCACAGGTCGCTACTCAAAATAGATAAAGCTAACCGTGAATTGGGTTGGAAACCTGAGTATCAGCTCTCTGAGGGTATTGCTCAGGTAATTGAATATTACAAAAAACTTTGAGGAGATAAGATATGAAACTTGCAATTATTGGCACCGGCTATGTAGGTCTCACCAGTGGCGCATGTTTTGCCGATATGGGCAGCACTGTAATTTGTGTGGATAACAACAAAGAAAAGATCGACCTGCTTTTGGATGGCAAAATCCCGATCTTTGAGCCCGGTTTGGAGAGCATGGTTAAGCGCAACGTAGCCGCAGGGCGTCTGAGTTTTACCACCGACCTCAAATCTGCCGTAGCGGAATCTTTGCTCCTCTTTATCGCAGTAGGCACACCGCCGGAAGAAGATGGCAGTGCTGATCTTTCCCACGTCCTGGCTGCGGCGCAAGAGATCGCCAGCTACATGAATGAGTATAAGATCATCGTGGACAAATCTACAGTTCCGGTAGGCACCGCGGATAAGGTGAAAGCCAAAATCCAGGAAGTATTGGATGCCCGCGGGGTGAAGACAGGTTTTGATGTGGCCTCCAATCCCGAATTTCTCAAAGAAGGTGCAGCTATTGATGACTTTATGAAACCGGATCGGGTAGTGATTGGAACCGATAGTGAGAAGGTGGCTCACATCATGCGCACGCTATATACTCCTTTTTGTAGAACTAACGACCGTATAGTCGTAATGAGCATCCGTTCTGCGGAGATGACCAAATATGCGGCTAATGCCCTATTGGCGACCAAGATTTCCTTTATCAACGAGATCTCCCGGCTTTGTGAGGCCTATAACGCCGATGTGGAAGAAGTACGCCATGGCATCGGCAGTGACAGCCGCATCGGCTATAAATTCATCTATCCCGGCATTGGATACGGAGGCAGCTGCTTCCCCAAAGATATCAAAGCCCTGATTTATATGTCGGATCAGGTGAGTTTTGACAGCCGGATTCTCAAGGCCGTCGAAGCTGTGAATGCAGACCAGAAAAGACTCTTGATTGACAAAGTCGCGGCCCACTTT
The DNA here is from genome assembly GCA_029982875.1 of Candidatus Cloacimonadota bacterium. GTDB lineage: Bacteria > Cloacimonadota > Cloacimonadia > Cloacimonadales > Cloacimonadaceae > UBA5456. The sequence continues at coordinate 13,500 of JARRCD010000012.1, forward strand.
GGTCAAAACCTGAAGGGAAAGACGTTCAGCATTTGGGGTCTTGCTTTCAAACCAGAAACCGATGATATGCGGGAAGCCCCTTCGATAGTGATCATAAATGCTCTATTGGAGGCGGGAGCCAGGATCAGAGCCTTTGATCCCGTAGCCATGGATGAAGCCCGCCGGATCTTTGCCGGCAAGGATAATATCTGCTTTTGCGACAATGAATATGATACCTTGATTGATAGTGACGCTTTAATGCTTGTAACCGAATGGCACCAATTCCGTGAACCCGATTTTGCCCGCATCAAGAAGCTGCTTAAACAAGCCGTTATCTTTGACGGACGCAATCTCTATGATCCTGCTCAAGTGAGAGAGATGGGATTCAGTTATTACGGTATTGGCAGAATCTGAAACAGAGCAACAACGATGAAAGGCAGCTGAGAGTTCAGCTGCCTTTTCCTATATAGGGATAGTTTCGCCTTATTTTCGGGTGAAATGCACCAAATGTCCCCAAGCATCAATGCTCAGACTATCCGCTCTTCCCGCAGCTAAAGGATAGAAGAGAAAGCCTTCTTTGCTGGCTGAAGGGAGCAATTCACCAAAGTTAAAATACTCTCCCATAAGCTCATAATATTGATCCAGATCACGTTCGCGATTTTCGGTGATCAAGGGGTCTTCGCTAAAGGGCTCTTGCCAGTTATCAAAATAGATCTGGTCGCGCAATCTGGCGAGCACGTAATCCAGCGGGATAGGGTCATATTGTTTCCCATCTGCCAGGATCACCAAGGAGTTTGGCAGAAGTGTTATCCTGGACTGAGAGCTATTGCTTACCTTGATATAGACTGGGAAGTAGCGTGTATTTGCATCTTGATAGGAACCCCGATAGGCACGAGGTTTAAGCGCAATTTGCAAGCTATCGCTATGGATGATGGCATAGGATTCCTCGATATAGTAATCTCCCGATACCGGCTGCCAGGCAGGACCCGCACAAGCAGCCAATATCAGCAAGACAATACTACTCGTCAGTATCCTCAAAATCCTCGGGCAAATCATCTTCATCCTGATACTCGGTATCATTTTCGATCTTCGGCTCTTGTAGCTCTGTAAGCTTTATCTGGGGAGCTTTCTTGATCTCTTCCACTTCTTTATCCAGGGCTTCTTCATCGGTATCTACCGGAGGAACGCAAGTGATATCGTGAACTCTGTCATCGGCAGAGAGATTGATCAAGCGCACTCCCTGAGTATTTCTACTGATGATAGAGATATCTTTGACCGCCTGACGGATGATCATGCCATCATGGGTAATGATCATCAAATCATCATCATCAGTGACCAAAAGCAGTGAAGCCAAATGCCCATTGCGTTTGGTGGTCTTGAGCGTGATCACACCTTTGGAGCCCCGCTTGGTAGTAGGATAGCTGGAGATAGCGGTACGTTTGCCATAGCCATTCTCACTCACAGCGAGGATAGTGGCGGCTGAAGAATTGCCATTTTCCAGCATTTGCGCCGCAGTTACCAGAGTCATGGAGATCACGTAGTCGTTTTCGCGCAGGCTAATGCCTTTCACTCCTCTGGTGATACGTCCCAAGGTGCGGATATCCTTTTCGCTGAATCGGTTACAATAGCCGTTATGGGTGGCAAGCAGAATATCATCCGTTCCTTCCGAAATCCTGGCATCAATGAGTTCATCGCCTTCCATCAATTTGATGGCGCGAATCCCGTTTTTACGAGGACGGGAATATGCGCTGAGGGCTGTCTTTTTGACTAAGCCCCGGCGAGTGCACATGATGATGTTTTGCTCGGGGTGGAATTTTTTGAGCGTTACAAAGGCCCTGATCTTCTCGCCCTCAGAAAATCTCACCAAGTTTACGATAGCCTTACCGCGGGCAGTCCGGCTGGCTTCGGGAATCTCGTAGACCTTGATCCAATGGCACATCCCGTGATCCGTAAAGAGCAGGATATAGGAATGCGCACTGGCCACAAAGAGATATTGAATAAAATCAGATTCCTTGAGGTTGGAAGCACTCAGTCCTTTGCCCCCGCGTCCTTGCACCTTGTAGGTATCTACAGGCAGACGTTTGACATAACCATCATGGGTAATGGTGACTACCATCATATCGTCGGCAATAAGATCTTCCATATTGAAACTGCCATCCACATATCCTGTCAGGATCGAGGTGCGGCGTGGGTCTGCATACTTGGCTTTGAGTTCCAAAGTCTCGTCTTTGATCACATTCATGCGCCGCTCCCGGCTTTCCACCAGGTCACGCAGATATGTGATCAATTTGAGCAATTCATTATATTCTTCTTCAATCTTATCCAGTTCCATCCCCGTAAGACGCTGTAATCTCATATCCAGAATAGCTTTAGCCTGAATCTCACTCAGGCCGAATTGCTCCTGTAAAGAGCTACTGGCCTCTGCTGGAGTTTGAGAGGCACGAATGGTCGCAATCACTTCATCCAGATGATCCAAAGCGATGCGATAACCTTCCAGAATATGGAGTCTGGCTTCGGCATTGCGCAGATCAAACTGGGTGCGCCGGAGTACCACATCATGACGGAATTCGATGAAATTGGTAATCATATCCTTCATGTTTACCACTTGCGGAATCCCATCGATCAGGCAGAGATTGATCACGCCAAAAGTGGTCTGAAGTTGAGAATACTTGTAAAGATGATTTAATACCACATTGGCGTCATGATTACGCTTAATCTGGATCACAACGCGCATACCGTCACGTCCGGATTCATCACGGATATCGCTGATGCCATCGATTTTTTTGTTCTTGACCAAATCCACCAAGCGATTGATCAAAAGCGATGTCGTCACCTGATAAGGAATTGAGCGGATGATAAGGCGTTCACTTTCATTGGGCAGGGTCTCGATATCCACCTCACCGCGCACCAGGAGTCTGCCGCGTCCGGTCTCAAAGTAGTCTTTGATCCCATCAGTACCCAAGATGATCCCGCCCATCGGAAAATCCGGACCTTTGATATATTGCAGCAAATCCAGTGGTCCCAATTCCGGATTGTCAATCAAGGCGATGATGGCATCGGAGATCTCGCCGATATTATGAGGTGGCATATTAGTAGCCATACCAACGGCGATACCGGAGGAGCCATTGATCAAAAGATTTGGTACCCGGCTCGGAAATACCAGCGGTTCTTTGCGGGTTTCATCGTAGTTATTGCGAAAATCAACGGTATCTTTTTCCAATTCTGCCATCAGTTCCGTGGTAATCTTTTGCATACGAGCTTCGGTATAACGCATGGCTGCCGGAGGATCACCATCAATAGAACCGAAGTTTCCCTGTCCCTCAATGAGCTGATAGCGCATATTCCAAGGTTGAGCCAGACGCACGAGGGTGGGATATACCACCTGCTCACCATGAGGATGATAGTTTCCGGAAGTATCACCGGCGATCTTGGCACACTTTCTGAAGTGCCCGCCGGGGGAAAGATTCAGCTCGTGCATGGCATATATAATCCGTCTTTGTGAAGGTTTGAGTCCATCCCTGATATCCGGAAGGGCGCGCGAAACGATCACACTCATGGAATAATCAAGGTAGGCTTGTTTCAGATGCTCTTCGATCTGAGTAGGTATAATTCTATCATTATCAGACATTATTACTCCATTTATACATCAAGATTTTTTACGTAACGGGCATTAGCCTGGATAAATTCCCGGCGAGGTTCCACCTCATCGCCCATCAGGATAGTAAACATCCGGTCTGCTTCAATGGTGTCATCCATCTTCACAGAGATCATTTTGCGATATTCCGGATCCATGGTGGTTTCCCACAATTGATCTGCATTCATTTCACCCAGTCCCTTATAGCGTTGCACCACCACACCTTTTTCACCAAAGTCTTTGATAGCTTGGTCGCGCTCAGCTTCGCTATAGACATAGACCTTCTGCTTGCCTTTACGAACCTGAAATAGCGGGGGCATGGCGATATACAGATATCCTTCTTCGATCACCGGACGCATATAACGGTAAAAGAAAGTCATCAGGAGGGTGCTGATATGAGCACCATCCACATCGGCGTCGGCCATAATGATAATTTTGTGATACCGCAGCTTGCTCACGTCAAAATCCTGTCCGATCCCTGCACCCAAAGCCAGGATGATGGGCTGAATCTTGTCGTTATTCAAAACCTTATCTATCCGCGCTTTCTCGGTATTGAGCATTTTTCCCCAAAGCGCCAATATGGCTTGGTATGCTCTATCTCTACCCTGCTTGGCAGAGCCACCGGCAGAATCTCCTTCCACCAGAAAGATCTCGGTCTGCGCCGGGTCGTTGATCGAGCAATCCGCCAGTTTACCAGGCAAAGAGCCACTTTCCAAAACCGATTTCCGGCGCGTCAATTCGCGGGCTTTGCGTGCTGCTTCCCGGCTGCGTGCGGCCATCACACTCTTCATGGCGATGTTCCTCGCCTCAGCGGGATGCTCTTCAAAATAGATCAACAGCTTTTCGTAGACGGCTGAACTAACCACACCTTCCACATCAGAATTCTGCAATTTGGTCTTGGTCTGTCCTTCAAATTGGGGATTAGTAAGCTTTACCGAGATCACCGCAGTAAGCCCTTCCCGGATATCCTCGCCGGAGGGATTTACCTTCTCATTTTTGAGCAGATCGTTATTTCTGATATAAGCATTCACGGCGGAAGTCAAGCCCCGCTTAAAACCGGAAAGATGGGTGCCTCCCTCGATGGTATTGATGTTATTGGCAAAACTGAAGATGTTCTCTTGATACCCTTCGTTGTATTGTACCGCCACTTCAAATTCCATATCCTCGCGGGCGGATTCAACATGGATGGGTTTGGGAAAGAGGGGCTTCTTATTCTGATTGAGGTATTCCACAAAAGAATTGATCCCGCCATCATACTTAAAATCGTGTACCCGGTCTGAGCGTTCATCCTTGAGAATAATGCGCACCCCACGATTCAAAAAGGCCAATTCCCGCAGACGGGTGGTGAGATAATCAAAACTGAATTCTACAGTCTCGAAGATCGTCGCATCCGGCCGGAATTTTATCACCGTGCCTCTCCGGTTTGTAGGACCCAATACTTCAAGCCCAGTAACCGGAATGCCACGCTCAAAGCGCATAAAAAACAAGTTCCCATCCATATGAACGTATGCTTCCAGCCATTCTGATAAAGCGTTCACCACGGATACGCCTACGCCGTGCAAGCCGCCTGATACCTTGTAGGAATTCTGATCAAACTTACCGCCGGCATGCAGCACGGTTAGCACCACTTGCAAAGCTGGCACACCCATTTCTTTTTGGATGTCAACCGGAATGCCACGACCATTGTCATCTACTTCGATATTACCAGCGGAAGTTATGGTCACCTTAATCAAATCACAATAGCCCGCCAAGGCTTCGTCGATCGAATTGTCAACTACTTCATAAACAAGGTGATGCAGGCCTCGTTCACTGGTGCCGCCGATATACATAGCCGGGCGTTTGCGAACCGCCTCCAGACCTTTGAGTACTTTGATGTTACTCGCAGTGTAAGTGTTTTTTGACATAATCTATTGTCTCCTATATGTTTAAAACTCATTAACGCCCGGGCGATCAGCACCGGAATGATTTATGAGTCCATCAAGCTTCTTATCTTGTTACCAGATAAAATTATAGCCTATATTTGTCAAGAACTTTCTATATTTATTTTGCCCTCATAATATACTGATTATCAATGCCTTATAGAATGCTCGCTAAACTATTATATTTTCACCTCACTATCCTGAGCTTCTATTTGCCCTATTCTCTGTCCCCCAATACTATAACTTGTGCATTGCGCCTGCGAGGCGTAATGGTGGCGTAATGGTGGAGCAATACAAGGCAGCAAGAGCTATATTGGGAGTCCCTGCTGAACCGCATTTTGAAACGCAAAACCTTAGCAAAATAAAGACCCAAAAGCAGCAACCTGCCACTTCTATGATCGGGGAAGTTTTCCCCAAGCTGAGTGTGCCCGCCTTTGTCCATTGGAATAGTTATAATGATAACGCTGCCATAAATTAATATTGCCAATATCAATAATTCGCTTATATTGAATAGTAAAGAACAAATTGCTGAGTCTGCTTTACTTTGAATCTCATCAGCTTGACATAAGCCCTTGCTTATTGGGTTTGGGTGCGATGATAATGAGTCAATAAGTTAGTGGACATGGCATGATATATCCAGGAGGAAGACACATGTCAAAATATTTGATAGTTGGCGGAGTAGCTGGAGGAGCGACCACAGCTGCCCGTTTGAGACGCTTAGATGAAACTGCTCAGATCATCATGTTTGAGCGAGGTAGTTATATTTCGTATGCAAATTGCGGTTTGCCCTATTATGTGGGGGGAGTGATCTCGGCGCGAGACCGCCTCTTTGTGCAGACGCCGCAGAGCTTTAAGGCTACGCTTAATGTAGATGTTCGCATAGAGGAAGAAGTAATCCGCATAGATCGCGAAGCCAAGACGGTCACAATCCGCAAAAAAGATGGCAGCCAATACAGTGAAGGTTATGATAAACTGGTGCTTTCTCCTGGAGCTGAGCCACTCAGGCCGCCGATTCCGGGCATTCAGGATGACGCAATATTTACCCTCAGGAATGTTCCCGATACCGATAAAATCAGGACTTATGTAGATGAACACAGAGTGCAGCATGCCGTGATTGTAGGGGGAGGCTTCATTGGTCTGGAAATGGCTGAGAATCTATATCACCGGGGCATCAAAGTAACCATTATCGAGATGGCGGAACAGGTAATGACCCCGCTGGATTATGAAATGGCCGCGGCCGTGCATCAACATCTCAAAACCAAGAATGTGGAATTTTACCTCAAAGATGCGGTAAATTCCTTTGTCCGTGAAAAGAATGGACTGCAGGTAAGATTGAAAAGCGGGCGCGCTATCCCCACCGATATGGTGATTCTTTCGATCGGGGTGCGTCCGGATAGTAAACTTGCAGAAGAGGCAGGACTTGAACTGGGAATTAATAAGGGTATCAGAGTAAATGAATATCTGCAAACCAGTGATCCGAAGATCTATGCCTTGGGTGATGCCATAGTATTTCCGAATCCCATCACCGGGGCAGAGACGCATACCTACTTGGCAGGTCCGGCAAATAAGCAGGGTCGCCTGGTGGCTGATAACATTGTAAATGGTAATATCCGTAAATATAAGGGTAGCATAGCCACTGCCATTGCCAAGGTATTTGATCTCACGGTAGCAGCCACGGGGGTATCGGAGAAAGTATTACGCAAATCTTCCATCAAGTTTGTATCCTCCATCATTCATGCCAGCTCTCATGCCGGATACTATCCTGAGGCCTTGCCGCTGACGGTAAAAATCGTGTTTAATCCAGACAATGGCAAGCTTTTAGGCGCTCAGATCGTTGGTTTTGACGGAGTGGATAAACGCATAGACATGCTGGCACATATTCTCAAACACGGGGAAACCATCTATGAGATGCAGGAGATCGAACACGCTTATGCGCCCCCCTTCTCCAGTGCCAAGGATCCGGTCAATATGGCGGGGATGGTGGCAGAAAACATCATCCAGGGCTTGGTGAAAATCATTCATTGGGATGAGATTCGCAAGCTGCCCCGGCAAGATGTCTTCATGATAGATGTGCGCACTCCCGAAGAAAACGCATTGGGCAGCATTGAAGGCAGTATTAATATCTGGCTGGATACCATGCGGGAACACCTTGATGAGATTCCCAAAGACAAGAAGATAATAGTATATTGCGGCACGGGATTACGTTCATATTTTGCCGCTCGCATTTTAATGCAAAGCGGGTTTAAGGAAGTATATAATCTCAGCGGCGGTTACATTACTTACGAGCAAGCCACTCAAACGCAAAGCAACGAGGATATCTTCTCGGGCGAGTACATCGGTATTGACGACCACATTTATCAAGGCAAAGAGCAAGTCAAACTCAGCTCGGATGCTAAGATTATCGAAGTGGATGCCTGCGGATTGCAATGTCCCGGACCCATCATGAGATTGAAACAGGAAATGGATAAGCTCAATGAGGGTGATATCTTGAGCATTGCGGCCAGCGATCCCGGCTTTGCCAGAGACGTGCCGGCTTGGTGCAACATCACGGGGAACAAACTCTTACAGGTAAAAACTGAAGGTAAAAAGATCATCGCCAAGGTGCAAAAAGGTGATAAAGAAGCACCGGAGACCTCTGCAAACACCGAAAAAAACAAGACCCTCATCGTCTTTAGCGATGATCTGGACCGGGCTTTAGCTTCCTTCGTGATCGCCAATGGCGCTGTTGCCATGGGCAAAAAGGTCACCATGTTCTTTACTTTCTGGGGACTCAATGTGATCAAGAAACCAGCGGTAGCCAAAACCGACAAGGACCTCATGGGAAAGATGTTTGGGATGATGCTGCCCAAGAGCTCTCACGGTTTGGGTCTCTCCAAGATCAATTTTGCCGGCTTGGGTCCTAAGCTCATGCGCAAACGCATGAAAGACAAGAATGTTGACTCCCTGGAAATGATGCTCCAGCAAGCTATGAACGCCGGGGTACAGATGATCGCCTGCCAAATGAGCATGGATATCATGGGAGTCGAGCCCAATGAACTGCTCGATGGCGTCACCATCGGCGGTGTTGCCACCTACCTGGAGGCAGCTGAACACAGTAATCTGAATCTCTTCGTATAGAGCAGGAGAAAGCTGCTTAAAACACCTGCAGTGATAAAAGCGCTATTTGATCCGGATCAGCTTGCGGCTCACCGAGTGACCAGATTGTAGAGCACGGATAAAGTAAATCCCGCTGCTTACTTCATCACCCTTGTGATCCTTGCCATCCCAAGTTACCTCAGATCTCGCTTCCCCTTGGTACAATTCGCGGATCAACTGGCCTTTAAGATTATATACCCGAAGGCTGAGCCGAGCATGAGGGTCTACATCTTTAAGGCGGATAGTAGTGCTTGCATGAAAAGGATTGGGATAGTTTGGCAATAAGCTCAAGCTACCCAAAGCCGGAGCGATGTTATCTTCTACTCCGGTAGATTCTCCCCATTTAGTGTGCAGCAGATCATATAGCATTTGCTGCGCACTTTGTGCTTCAATCACATAGAGGGGGAAACTCAGCAGCAAGGATTGCCCTTCCTGATACTGGGCATAGATTCCTATAGGAAAGCCCTGCATTGAAGCATACGGAGAATCAACGGCATAAAGAGAATGGTAAGAATAATAAATCTCGCCGGAGTCTGCAGGGAAGAGTCCTTCGACCATTATGATGTGAAAGTCAAAGGCCTCAAAACTGGCGTGTTCGCCTACCGGCAGGTCGTCAAGTCCGTCCGTTTCCGAGAGCGCCATATCCATACGCGCCTGAATGTTGTAATCAGTAGAGCTGACGCCCAATACTGCAGATATAAAACTATCATCGGGGAAAGAGGCGGGATAACTGGCATTACCGGCAAAAGTTTTGGTCGGGAAATAGCCATTGTAGAGCAAATTCCCTCCCAAAGCAAGGTAATCCTGGATGGCGTTACGGACCTCCAGCGGCAACACCTCGGCGTTTAAATCTACATCGTGCCAGATGATGGTGGAATAGATGCAAATATCATAAAGCCTGAGGTCCCGTGACGCGTTCTGTAAATCACAGAACTGATAGTCAAAGTTACTCAGTAGCGAGCCATAATAATCATTCACCTGCTGATCCGTCGGCATGAAGGGATTTGCGCCTGAGCTGCCCAAAGTGGCATCAATGAGCAGAATACCATTATCGAAGGTGGCCGGTCGACCAACGGCAATAGCGCTGTTTTCACTATTATTACCATCAATATCTACGGCTTGAACCCTATAGTAATAGAGCTGCTCTACCGCACCCAAAACATCAGTATCCAAAAATTCACACTCTGTGAGCAATTCACTGTGCAGCAATTGAAACGGGGCTCCGTGATCATCGGCCCGCCAGAGTCTGTAACCAGCCAGGTCCAGCTCGGTATTAGCATTCCAGGAAAGTGAGATCGCGTTTTGAACAGGCTGCGCAATCAGTTCCTCAGGGGGGCGAGGGATATTGTAAGTTGCTCCTGAAATATAGGAAAAGTAGCTCTCATCGCCTGAAACATCTACAACAGAAACGGCAAAGTTATAAACTTGCCCCTCGCTGAGATCGGTTACTAACAAGTAATTTTGGTTAAACACGGGGATGGGAACACTCTGGGTGGGATCTCCTGGAGAGTAATAGACATTGACATGATCCACATCGGGATCAGCGGCTACTTGCCAGCTCAAGTAAAGCGAATTCCCAGCTCCGGGATCTTGTACCAGAAGCTCCTGCACTCCTTGAGGCATATTGGAAAAACTCGCTGCGGAAGCCAGCGAGGCCTTGATTACTTCGGCACAATAAAGTGGATCAAGATTTGCCACCAGATCATCATCGCTGTGGTAGACCGGGCTAAAATCCGTCTCAAAGAAATAGATCACCGGATATCCTCTGCTCCAATAAGCATAAGAATCACTGCTATGGCTATTTAAGGCACCGTATATGGCTTCCAGATCGGTATACATGTTGGTAAGATAGGCGGCATGGAAAGTTTGATCCCAACAGCCATCATAGGGCATGAGTCTCACGGTAGTGGTGCCGGGATTATTATTGGCCAGCATATCATGATTGATCATGAGCCGGATATTTTGTTCGGCTTGCAGGGAGTTTTGAGCATTGTAGTTCGAGCCATACAGACCAAATTCTTCGGCGGCAAAGGTCACGAAGCGAATGCTGCACTTGGGTTGAAAATCTGCAGTCATCAAGACTCTGGCAATCTCCAGCGTTGCGGCGGTCCCGGAAGCGTTATCATCCGCTCCCGGCGCAAAATTGAAGGGATCATTATAGGTAATGGCATCGTGGTGTCCGCCAATCACGATATAATCTTCAGGGTAATACGAACCGGTGATCTCCGCTACCACGTTATATTGAGAGCCACTCCATTCAAACTCCTGTAAATGGGCATTGTCAAGGCCAAATCTGATGAAGGTATCGCGAATCCAGGTTGCGACATCCAAACGATTATCTGCCAAGGCATAACGGGTGCCAAAATCCTGCAGAGATTGAATAAAAAAGAGGATGCTGTCTGCCGAGACCTGAGAGACCAGATTCGCAATATCTTGCTTAGGCGCTGCCTTGGGATTGAATTTGAACCCGGTATTGACTGGTCTTAGGGCTTGATTTTCGATGGCTAAGAAAGATGCCTGGCAGAGACTTTTCAACTCAGTTTCGGACAAAGTGGTGGCATATAGTAGGTCGTCTCCAAGCTCCTGAAGAATTCTGCCGGATGCTTTTAAACGCTGCACCCCAGTTGTCGAATAATCCGAAATTAAATAAAGCTTTTCAGTACCCTGAAGAGGATCAAGGAGTTCAAAGCCCTGATGTTGGCTGGGGTCTATGCCCGCTAAGATATATTCGTCATTGTAATAATAGACCCTTACACCCTCGTCGATCAAGCTCAGCACCTCATCTTGCCTGCTCCCAACCGGGGTGATCTTCCTGATCGCATATTGATCAACCGCAGCAAACACTGCCTCAAGGCACACTATCATACTAAATATCAGCATTATCTTTTTCATTGCACTCTCCTTTGGCAAAGCTATTTATCGATAGTGCAACTTATATTCCAAATAGTGATTAAATAGTAATAAGCTAATCTTGGGGCGCGGCGGCAACAAGCCATGGTGAGAACCATCAATGATACAATATCAAATCAAGACAGGGGGCTCTTTTTTCTCAACTGCACCAAGCCATGTTGAGCAGTTCTATCATTTAGATATACATCCATATCATTTCCATATACCTCCCCCTCTGCAATCCTGATGTTTGATTGGCTATTAATTTGTAATTCATAGAGTTATGTTCAGAGTGCCAATTGGCTCAAAGATTGCATTAATATGATGTAACAATTTTATATAATAAAGGAGAAAACGATGAGAAAATTCATGTTTATCTTACTCGCTCTTACCGCATTCAGCATAATGCTATTTGCCCAAGAAGCACAAATCAAAGAGGCAGAAAAAGAACTGGAAGAATTGGGAAACTTCAACATGAACTTCAAGTTCAACCGCGATATGGAATCAGACGCCGCTGATGAGCCCTACTTCGGGCTATATTTGGAGGATCTCACCTTTCCCAAAGCTCAGGAATTGAACTATCCGGAAAGCTATGGTGTCCTGATCTCGGGGGTTGTGAAAGACTCACCGGCCTGGCAATACCGTCTGCGTGAAGATGATATTATCATGCAGATCAATGGCAAAGAAGTAACGAATTATGCTACGTTTGAAAAACTTCGTAAAGGGTTGAGGTCTGGAGATCAGATTGCTATGACCATCTTCCGTGACGGCAAGGTAGAAAGTCTGGATATGACTATCGGTACGCGGGGAGAGAGTGGAGAAAGCATATCGGTTACGACCACCAAAAAGAAGAAACTCAACGCAGGTTTCTTGGGTGGAACCTGGATTCCTATGTGGATCAATCTGGATATGAAAGATATCAACGACCTCATAACAGATGAGGCTTTGGGTTTCAATGAATTCAGGGAAGATGGCCTGCTGCAACAGGGACTGGGTGGCAAGATCACCATCGGCAAAAACTACTTCTTAGGCGGGCAGATTACTTGGTATAAAGACACCAAAGCGAAAACCAACACCAATGATCCGGATTATCATATCTGGCTGAGTCATGAAAACAGTTTAGGTGGAGTTACTTTGGATAAGCGCATCCCGATCTCCAAGAAGCTCATCACCAGTGTGGGACTAATGATAGGCGGCGCACATCATAAGCTGGAATTTTTGAATTCTAATTCAGATTACGATTGGAACAACTTACCGGATACAATTACGGATTCCAATAACACGCATTTTCTCTTGAACAAGAGCTATCTGGTGGCGCAACCCCGTGCCGAAGTGATGTATAGATTTTTGTCCTGGCTTGGCCTCAGAGCTGAGGTAGGATATGTTTTTGGCTATCCCCTCACCAAAGACTGGCGGGTACAGGGTTTGGAAAACGACTCCTATGAAGTTACCGGCTCTCCCGATACGAGTTATGATGGCCTTACAGTGACAATAGGTCCCTGGTTCGGCTTTTAAACATAAAAAAGCACCTCCCCCTCAACATCCTGGCTCCTCCCTTCATGAAGGGAGGAGCTTGCTTTTGGGAAACACATGTCTTGCAGGAAGAGATACAGCAGTGGGTGACTATTGTATAATCACGCCTTCGCTGTGTTTGAGATCTTCATAAAACACAGCCAGGGCTACATGGAAATAGGGCAAGACATAGATCAGCGCAATCCCGAAGGATATGACGCATAGCAAGAACCAGCCCAGAAAGCTGACACAGAGATCAAACAAGCGCCATTTGTGTCCATTCATCATTTGTTTGCTGGCTTCGATTGCCTGCCTTTCGTTCAGGTGCGGATTCTCTTGCAGGATAAAGAAAGCCATGCTATAAGAAAATGCCGCTACTATGCCAGGAATAAACAGCAACAAACTCCACAAAAACACATAGAGGCTGATGAGCAATCCCAACACAAAGCTCCGGGAAAAATCCTGAAACCCGCAGAAGAATTCCTCGAGTCTGATCTTTTGCCCTTCTATCACTTTCAGCAAAATCGCGGCCAAACCTAAAGACAAGGGGCCATAGACCACGAGATAACCAACAAAGAGAAGAGAGCCAGCAGCGGACATCATCACCCAATAGATGAGCATGATCAAGACCAGCATCCCAAACTGGTTGGACATTAAATTGCGTGCTTCAGTCCGGATTTGGGAACTATCCATGCATAGCCTTTTTAGGTTTAGCTACTTTCAGTTCCCGCGCCAGATACAAAAAAGCCATCGCCAGGAAGAAAGCAAAGATGCTTATTACCAGAGAAGGAAGCGCTACATACAGAGATATTCTCCAGCCCAGCTCCAAATACTTCGTGAAGGCGGAGCCGGTCTGGTATAACTGGTACGCCGAGATAGCAAACCATAATACCGTAATAATCCAATACTCAAGGGTTGATATAACCAGATTGGGGTTGGGGGCATCTTTATGATTTGCCAGCATCCGGATGCCAGAGATGAGAAAGCTGGCGGAAACGACCAGCGCAGCCATCCCATAGACCATGATCTGCAAAGAAGGATCCGGTTCCATTATAGCGCGGTGAGTCTGCAAAAAGAAGGTTGCACCAGCCAAGCTGATGACGAGAGCGATGATATTCCACAACCTGCTGCCCCAATAGCTGTAATGTAAGGTTCGCGGTTTTTGCGCTTCGGATTCGAGCTCTTCTGCGGACTCCACTTCGGTCTCATCAGTCTCATCGGTCTCTTCGGGCTCTTCGGTCTCATCGGTCTCATCGGTCTCTGGTTCAAATTCATAACCGCGCCGGGTTAATTCTTCCATTAGCGCAGCGTAACTTTCGCTATCGGTTGCAGCAGTATCAAAGAGTTTTTTGAGTTCTGCATCTTCATAGCTACTAAAATCGAGATCTGGTTTGTCGTCGTAATTCATTATCTATCCTTTTTTTTGATGGTGGCAAGATATTTGTGTAAGGATATGCTGTCAAGCAGAGTCTTGAAACCTGATTGCACAAAGCCACTTGCTCAGGGCCCAGAAGCTCAAGCCGGTTGTTTGCGCGGAGATTGCCCGGCGGGTAAAAAGCAATATCTGCTTGATAACGAACCAGATATAAAAGCAATTAAGGCTTTTCCTTGGGATAGTAAGGAGACTTCCCCCAAAGACCTGACCTATTGCCAATAAGTTATCGCATTAAGTTGACGAAAAAGTGGGCGAAACGCACAAATATCGACCCCCAGTGCAGACTTGACAAGCCTGAGTCCCGGAGGAACTCGGGG
>JARRCD010000118.1 GCA_029982875.1 Candidatus Cloacimonadota bacterium
GCATTAGGTTGACGAAAAAGTGGGCGAAACGCCTAACTATCTACCCCAAGGGCAGAATTGACAAGCCTGAGTTCCAGAGAAACGGCATTTTAGATAGCATGACGATACCCGGGACCACCATCCCGAGTCCCGATGGGACTCAACGATAACGCATAACGGATAACGGATAACGGATAACGCATAACGCATAACGCATAACGCTATCTGAAATATCGACCTGCTTTGCTCCAAAAAACAAGGAAAGCGGCTGAAGATGGTTGTGCTTTGGGAACATTCACATCGAGGGGCTGTGTAAATTGTTGAATTTTATCTTGACAGAAATTCGCTTTATCCAATTAAATACTTTTTAGTAATATGTCTGAAAAAGGGGGTCCCCAATGGGAGTTCAACAGATTCTGCTCATTGTATTGAGCGTCATTATCGTGGGAGCGGCAGTAGCGGTAGGCATAGATATGTTTAATCGACAGGATTATTCGAGTAACAGGTCCTCAGCGGCCTCGGATGTACAGATCTTTCTAACCCAGGTTTTGCAGTATTACAAGATGCCGGAATCCTTGGGAGGCATGGGTAATGATCTTTCTGAGGTCGATGCTGATGAAATAGCAAAATACATCGGTTGGGGAGATGAACACCCGATGGAAAATGATAATGCCACCTATTTCATCCAGATTCCCGAAGGAGATGAGGAAGTGGTATATGTAAAAGCTATATGCCGGTCTGAACTGAACGGGAAAAGGGCGACCGTACACGGCAAGATTACTTTCCCGGAAGGAAAGATCCAAGCCCGGGTAGGAGAAATAGATGCCACTGAGATCGTAGATGAGATTGTGGCGGAGGATTATAATTTCGATAATTTCGATGAAATCGAATAATGCTGCTAAATTGATTTATCTTTTGATCTGCCCCTGATTAGTTTTGGGGGCTTTTTTTTGGGGTTGAGAGGGTTGAGAGGGTTAAGAGGGTTGAGAAGGTTTAGAGGGGTTGAGGGGGTTGAGAGGGGTTGCGTTTTTGCTTGCATACTAAGTGAGTATTTGATAAATTGAGTTGTAGGTTATCATACAAAAAATAGAGCAGATCAAGCTTGAGGCAATACCCTTAGGGATGTTATAAGGTTCTCTTTCAATATTCTGACTGGACTAAAGGACATGCTCTGCAAGACTCCGCACCCTGCGTCTTGCTCCGAATTCCAGAATGATGTAAAGATGTACTGGGAGTCAAACAGTTGAATGATGGATGATAGTACTGTGAGTCAAAAAGTGGAATGACGGATGATAGATGAGCAAAACAAAGGTAACCCTCTCAACCCCCTCAACCCTCTCAACCTTCTCAACCCTCTCAACCTTCTCAACCTTCTCAACCTTCTCAACCTTCTCAACCTTCTCAACCTTCTCAACCCTCTCAACCCCCTAAACCCTCTCAACCTTCTCAACCTTCTCAACCCCTAAACCTTCTAACTCCTCCCAAATCTGTGAAATCTCTGAAATCTGTGCGAGACCCATACAATCCCCTCAGTAAAGCCCATGAGATTTACCTCATAAAAAAAGGCTTGACCGATATAGCCCTTAAGTATAGCTTGACATGAGGTAGAAAACAGTTTACGGGAGAATAGATGACCAAGGAATACCGCTTTAAAGGAGTGAATCCGGAAGGCAAGCTGGCGCAAGGCACCTTCATGGCAAATAGCATGAAGGCTGCCAAGCAGCAATTAGCCAGGGTGGAGCTGCGTTATAAGCTGAGGATTCAATCTTTTGAGAAGAAGCGGGATTGGCTTTACAAGGTCTATGTCACAGGGAAAAAACCGATATCGGGGCGTCAATCTGCCTATTCCCGAGAAGAGGTAGCAGCTGCTCTGCGTAAGATGGGTTATAATAAGTTCAAGATATCGCCGGTGTTGTTTGATCTGCCTTCCAAGCCATCTTTGCCGGACATTATGATGTTCATCAGGTTATCGGCTACAATGCTGCGGGACAAGATGAGTTTTGGTAAGATTTTGGAAATGCTGGCCGAAGAGCAACCCAATCGTGGTTTTCGCGACGCCTTGCAGCAGATTGAGAGTCAGCTTAAGGCAGGAGCAGAGGGGCGTGAGGTTTTCAAACGGTTTGAACATATCTTTGGCAAGTTTCCCGCTTATATGCTGGGGCTGGCTACGCGCAGCGGTAATATGGCAGAGGTATTTGATGCTACTGCCAAATTTATCGAACGCGATATGGAGATTAAGAAGAATATCAAGAAAGCCCTGATCTCGCCGATGTTTGCCCTTTTAGCAACTATCGGGGCTACGGTGTATTATATCATCGATATTTTTCCTTCTACTGCACAGCTCTTTCTCAAATATGATATGCCCTTACCCCCCCTCACGCAAAAAACACTCAGTGCCAGTGACTGGTTAAGCGCATATTGGTGGATCATTCTCTTGGTGGTAGCGATTCCGATAATTGCGATATGGCGCTGGTGGAGCACACCCAAGGGAAGAATATGGCGTGACAAGCGCATCGTAAATCTACCTATTGTGGGGCATTTGATCCACAAATCCTCGATAGAGATCTATTTTAGGGTGTTTGGTACGATATACGGTGGTGCCGGAGACAATATAGAAACCATCAAAACCGCGGCAGAGGCCTGTCGTAATGCCTGGATGGAGGACCGCATAAAACAGATCACTATTCCCTTGATGCTCAAGGAAGGCTTGGGCTTTGTGGAGGCTATGACTGCTGCGGGAGTATTTACCAAGACAGCCCTCACCCGCCTCAGAACAGGTCAGGAAACTGGTACCATCCTGCAATCCGCACAACAAATTGCTACTTATTACGAAGCAGAAACAACTTACAAGATGAATAATTTGATCGAGTATATCCAAACCATTGTGGGTTTGGTGATAGCTGTCGCGATAACCTTTCTTACCGTAGTTTCAGCGGAGATTGCTACGATCTCACCGCCGACTTTTTAATGAGGTAGGATAAGAATATGTTAAGTAATAAATTTGCCCAATATCTGGTTCAAAACGAATACTTTGATGTAGAAACGATGCAAAAGGCTGAGGCCAAGATGAAGGAATATGGGGGAACTTCAGCTGGGGCCTTGGCGCGCGTGTTAGAGATTGAATTTGGGGCCCCGCATGATATGGTCTATGAAGCTCTGGCTGTTCATTACGCTTTCCCTACCTTCAAAAAGAGCTTTGAAGAGATTTCAGAAAGCCAATTGGAGGCTTGTAAAAAAGTATTGGATAGCATGCGGCGGGATAGCGATGAAGAATTTAAACGCAGATTGCTGTTTAACAAGATCCTGCCCTTTGGCTTGCACAAGAATAAAAACAAGAGCGATATCCTGAAGGTATTGACCAGTGATCCTACGAATAAGGTGATCCAGGAAATTACCACCCGCACCCAGTTTAAGCGCTTGGAGATATATTGGGCTCCGCAAAAGACTATTGAGGACATTATCGAGCACGTAGCGCCGCAAAAGAATGAATTTTTGCAACTCTTGGAAGAAGCGGGACAGGTGCTGGGCGATATCCAGGAAAATGAAGAAAATGTACTGGATGAACAAGAGCTGGATGAAGAGATCAACAAAAGTCTTTTGGTAAATCTTTTTGAAGGCTGTTTGATCGAAGCCGTACGCAAGGATGCCAGTGATATCCACATTGTCCCCGCTGGCAAAACTGCGATAGATATATTCTTCAGGCTGGATGGTAAATTGCAGCTCTGGCTAAGGCAGGAAAATACACCACCGGAAGCTCTGACTGCAGTAGTGAAAGATCGTTCTACCGGGGTAGACCGGTTTGAGCGCGATACGGCTCAGGATGGTTTTGCACAGCGGGTGGTGGATGAACACCTGATCCGCTATCGCATCTCAATCCTGCCTATAGTTTCCCAAGAATTTGACCGCCGCTTCGAAAGCGTGGTGATCCGGGTGATCGACGATCGTAAGGTGATTACGGACTTCCGCAAACTCGGTTTTCAGCAGCAAGCGGAGCGAGAATTTCTCAAGTCTATCAATACCTCCAAAGGCATCGTGATCGTTACCGGTCCTACCGGAAGCGGGAAATCCACCACCCTGATGGCTGCTTTACACCATGTAATCAATCCAGGAGTGAATGTGCTCACCTGTGAGGACCCGGTGGAATATGTGATCAAAGGGGCCAGACAGCTGAAGATAAGCCACAAAATGAGCTTTGAACAAGCTATTCGCTCTATCTTGCGTCACGATCCGGATATCGTGATGGTAGGTGAGATTCGTGATCGCGTTACCGCCGATACTGCGGTGAAACTGGCAAATACCGGTCACTTAACCTTTAGTACACTGCATACCAATGACGCTCCTTCAGCCATTACTCGCC
The DNA here is from genome assembly GCA_029982875.1 of Candidatus Cloacimonadota bacterium. Classification (GTDB taxonomy): domain Bacteria; phylum Cloacimonadota; class Cloacimonadia; order Cloacimonadales; family Cloacimonadaceae; genus UBA5456. The sequence goes on from JARRCD010000118.1 coordinate 4,337, forward strand.
TGTACAAGATGGGTATTGAGACCTTTCTGCTGGCATATTCCATCAATATCATCATCGCCCAACGCCTGGTGCGCAAGCTCTGTCCCTATTGCCGCCGACCGCTATCCAAAGAAAGCTGGGAAGCAGCCATACAGATCGGAATTACACGGGAAGAACTGGAAGCCGGCAAGATCTATGAGCCCGTGGGTTGCCCCAAATGTCACAATGGTTACAAGGGACGCATAAATGTAGCCGAAGCCTTGTATTTTTACCCGGAGATCAGAGCCGAGATCATAAAATCCGTTAGCGATATCGACGAAGACCGCATCCGCAAGATTGCCGAAAGCAAAGGGATGCTCTCTATGCGGGATAGCGGTTTGGATCGCATGCGGGAAGGCCTGACTGACCTCACTGAAGTACTATATGTAACAGCGGAGGATTGATATGAACATGATGGAAATGGTGTTGGCGCTTTTTGCTGTGGTTTTATTTACCAGTATGGCGGGTAATTACAACCGCATTATGATCGAGCAGAACGACTATCTGATCAATGCAACTCAGCACGTGCAAGCTACGCAGCTTTGCCATTCCGTGCTGGATGAGGTGGATGCCAAGCTTTTTTCCAAACAGCTGAATTACGAAGATATCGTTACCGCATATGACGGCCTGAGCAGAACGGTAGATTTGAACTTTCCGGGGGATGTCTATCAGCTTTCGATTGCTGCTGCTTATTGCGATTCTGTGGGAACAGAATATGCTGAGAGTGATTCCTTGGCATACAATAGATTAGTCAAGGTTACGGCCAGCACGCCTGGTTTAAGAGAACCAGTGCGGATGCAACGAATATATCTCAAAATACATTATTACAATTAGTTATGAATATTATCTTTGATCTTATTGGTGCAGCGATAATCGGCAGTATGCTGGTCCTGATGATGATTACATTTCAATTTTCTTTGTATGACACATCAGATAGAATGTTGTACACAATGAGCATGACAGAACACATGGAGATGGCAGCCACTTTTTTGAACAATACCATTGCTTTGGCAGGCATGGGAGTGGATCCTGATGTTGCCGTGTTGTATGCTTCAGAGGATTCCCTGGTTTTTAAGACCTATTGGGATTTTACCACTGAGCAGCCGGATGAATCTGTAAATACTATCAGTTTGAAGCTCGCTGCGGCTCCTTCTCCTTATGGAACGCAGATTCTGGTAGCCCAGAATAATGTTGCTTTGGATGCTATGGGACATATCTTTTGGGTGGATAATCTTATCTTTCGCTATTATGATATTGATGATAATCTGGTCTATAACCCGCAGGACAATACGGAAGATATCAGATCCACAGAGCTCAGGATGTCTTTCTTTCGCGATCCACCCCGAGTGGGGGGCACGAATCTTGAAACCAAACTGCAGTTTAAATGCTATTTTATGAATGCATATATGCAGGAAGGGAATCCCAGTTTATATGAGGGATGAAATTAACTACATAGTGATGAGGATGAACTAATGGGACGCACAATGTTGATCGTAATAATCCTGATGGGGACGATCTATACGGGAATAATCGGCGGATTGCAAGAGCGTTTACTATACATTCCGAAAATCATTACTCGCAATATAATTCGTAAGCAAGCGGAAAGTGTTTCGGATTACGCCTTGCGCCTGGCCATCAAAGAGGGGAACTATCTGCGCACAGTATATATAGCCGAAGACGATACTTCATCTCATGTTTATACTTATACCGGTGCTAATCTTTATCAAATACAAGATTCCACTATAGATAGCATTCGCTTTACCTTTAAAGGCCGAACCGGAGTAGGGGAGAATATTATCAAACAGTATCTGGCAACCAGCTACGTCACGGGTCAATTGATGGGAGAGACTGTCCCTTACCAAGCTAAAGTAGCTTATGAGCTCTCTGCCAATAAGCAATTTGAAAACATTTATTACAACCACTTCACTATGGATTCAAAGTGTTGGAAAGGCTTATTGGAAGATGAGTCCGGAGAGGGGAATCATGCCATATTAATTGGCAAAAATGTTAAATCCAATAAGAGCGCAGCCCAGATTGGCGATTCCAGTGCTGAGTTCAATACTAAAGGTAGTGGAGTGGGAGATTCTTTTATGTATCACATGGAGAATCAATTGCAAGTAACTGATACTTACACGTTGAGTACTTGGCTTATTTTGCCCAAAGATGTATCCAGCAAGGGGATAGTGGCATGGGTTCCGCCCCGTACCTCTGCTTTGGGAGGTGCTTCAAACTATGTGGGACCTTATTCTGGAGCAGAGTATATCAGTCGACCTACCGCAGCCATATACTACGAAGATGGGACCCTCTATTTTGAAGCAAATACTGCTGATGGTCAAAGACTGCTGCTTACCACCTCAATTAGTAGAACTCAAAATACAAATAAGCTCAAATTCGGTAGTTGGACTCATGTAGCCATGACCTATGACAGTGGTATTATGAAAGCCTATAAAAGTGGAGAACTGGTGGGAACTATAGTGGCAGATAGTTATCCCATCGAAGCTGTGGAGAACTGGGGGATTTTCGTGGGGGCCAGACCCACAAATCCAGGCGCTGATAATACCAATGCTACTAATATTATGATTGGTTTGATGGATGATCTTGCCTTCAGCCCATATGTATTGGATTCCGATGTCTTGGGAGTGTACTACCTTAGCATAGCTACGCCTCCCAAAATACTATATTTCAGGGACTAACAGAATTATGGAGAATGTTTTAGCCGCCTCTTATTTTCCCCTGCTGGTAATAGCAGAAGTGTTGCCATGGATGTTTTTAGCATTGCTGGTCTTTATCGGGATGCTGATCTTGATATTTTATAGCATGAAGATCAAGTCACAACAAGAACAGATACACGAGCTCAGGAAAAAGAATGAGGAGTATCAAGCACAATTG
>JARRCD010000119.1 GCA_029982875.1 Candidatus Cloacimonadota bacterium
GGTTTTGGTGGTTTTGGTGGTTTTGGCGGAGGTAGATCTGGCGGGGGCGGAGCAGGAGGAGGTTTTTGATGCTCTTTTTACAATCCTTACTCTTTATCGTATGGAACATAGTCCTCGGACTATTGGTAGTCTTCTTTTTGAGATGGTTTCTGTTTAATCCCAAAGCACGCTTTATCTTTGGTAAAAAACTTTGGCTGACTCCGGGATTCTTGGTACGCAAGCGAGATTGGCTCTTTAGCAAAGCCAAATTCATTTTGCATGATTATCTGCATCAAGCCGAAAATCCCCGAATCAAAGATGGTTATCTGGCCAAGTGGGAACAGACAGTCCACGATTTTTTATGGGTAAAGACTGAATTCATCGACTCTTGGCGGTTTGTTCCGGCAAAATTGAAACAGGTTATCCACAAAAAGATTGTACAGGCTTTTACCGCAATGGCATCACAGTTTTTGCGTAAAACGGTGCCCCGTATGGCAGAGCGGCTACGCATAGAGCATCGTATCGATGATATTGATTTTCAGTTTTCCATGGATTTTTTCCGCAATTATTACAATCGCTATGTGCATAAGTACCTCATCTATGCATTTCTTGCGATAAATTTCATTATCGGGGTGGAAAATATGATTTTGTATTTGATCATAGTCTAGAGTCCCCACCATGGGAAGCCGCAGCAATCCACTGCTCAAAAAGCTGCGCCAAACAGCGCGCAAATACAATCTGAGCGTGGAAAATCAGCGTTTGATCCTGCGCTTTCTTTGGGTCTGCTTCTTCATCGTCATCCTGCTTATTGCATCATCCGTCCTGATTTGGCTTTTTGAGAACAGAGGTCAATCAGCAAATACGATCAGTTCGTTCTGGGATGGAATCTGGTGGGCTATAGTCACCATCACGACAGTCGGTTATGGAGATAAATTTCCGATTACCTTTCCTGGGAGAGTAGTCGGACTGATCCTGATCAGCATTGGCTTTGTCTCGCTATCGGTTTTTACCGGTCTGGTCGCTTCCCTCTTTGTGGAAGATCGGATCAAAGGAGCTAAAGGTTTGAAACAATTAAGATTGCACAATCACATTGTGCTGTGTGGTTGGAACAACACAGCACACCATTTTCTGCGGGCGTTGGTGGAAAAAAAGCTTGAATCCATCCAAGTCTGCCTGCTGATGAATGAAACTCCCGAGTTTTTTGAATCCTTGGAAAGCGCCTATCCCACACTATCTCTAAGCTTTGTGCGCGGAGAGCCGACGCAGGAAGATATGTTAAAACGCGCCGCGGTGGGGACAGCTGACCAGATCATCATCCTGGCAGATCATAGTCTTAATCCCTCCAGCGCCGATGACCGCAGCATTATAGTAGCCAGCGCCAGCCATTTTCTGGCCTCAAAGGATAAGATCACGGTACAATTGATCAACATCGAAAACCGTCTCATGTTGCAACGCATTGGCATCAGCCGCATCTTTGTCTGGGACGATCTGGGAGCTTCACTTTTGGTGGATAATATATTGGATGCCAATAGCTTGAATATTTTCACTCAGCTTGCGAAAAGCCCTGATGTACACCTTAGCACTTGCGTAATCCGAGAAGACTTTGTGGGCAAACAATATGGGGAACTCTTTTCATATATATATGAAGAAGGTGCGGGCATACTTATCGGCCTTATCGCCAAAGAGTCCCAGCTCGAATTGGATAGCATCTTTGCGGATAATACTTCGGCGATCGACCGATTTATCAAAAGCACACTCAGCAAATCCCACAGCATGATCTCCGAAGAAAAAAACAGCATCCGCATCAATCCCCCCAAGGACAGCATCATCCAAGATAGCGACCAAGCTATCATCTTGAAATAGGAGGCATTATGCTTAGTTTAGATACACTTCGCAAAGTCCACATCTTCGCCGGGCTCGAGGAAGCAGAGCTGGAGCCGTTGAACTCCTATTTGCAGCAGATTCAAGTAGAAAAAGGAGATTATGTCCTGCAGGAAAACAGCGTGGGCGATTGCATCTTCATTTTGGTAAAAGGCACGGTGAGAGTCTGCAAAGAATTGGTAAAAGGCATCGGGGAAGATATGGCGGATACTCAAAAAGTTCTGGCCACTCTGGATGGAAGTATGCTGCCTACCTTTGGTGAAAATGGCATTCTGGGTCAGGCTCCGCGCACCGCTAATGTGATTGCCGCCACGGATTGTGTGCTCTATACTCTTGCCAAGCGTGATTTTGATAGCTATGCCCGCCAACATATTCAAGCCGCTTATCAAGTAATGAAAAACATCGCCGAGGTACTCAGTCAACGCTTAAATACTACAGATGAAAACTTGGTAAAGCTTGCTACTGCGCTTTATATTGCCGTGCAAAACTAAGTCAGGTCTTGAGCTCCACAACTTTTCGAGTTTTGGGGGTGTTCATTCCTCAAGTACAGGGTGTAGAGTAATCATACCTTGGGATACAGAGCGCGCAGGCGTAACAGATAATGAATGAATAAACTAAGCCCCCAAGATTGAAAGAGAGCTTGAAAAACAAGCGATCCTTTGGGATTGTTCAAAATAATTCTTGTCAAAATCCCAATCTGATAGATTCTTGCTTTTTTGGTAAAAAGCTTTATCCATATATAAAAAACAAAAAACCTTAAAGGAGTGCAAAATGGAAGATAATAATAGCAGGATTCCCCGGACATTACCGGTCTTGCATCTCAGCAATATGGTGATGTTTCCGTATCTGTTGATGCCTTTGGTAGTGACAGATGAAGAATCCAAGCTGGTAATTGATCATGCGCTTTCCCATGATAAATTGATCGCATTCTTTCTGGATCACGGCTCAGACGCCGAAGCCAGACAATTGGAAAAAATCGGCACAGCTGTAACTATTCTCAGGATGCTGCGCAATCAGGATGGCAGCATTTCGCTGCTCTTACAGGGAGTTTCCCGCATCCGCATGCAAAAGACTACCCAGATAGAACCCTTTCTGATGGTGGATGTAGAAGTGATTGCAGAACCTGCAGAAGATGATATGGAAGTGCAGGCTTACCGCACTATAGCCTTGGAACTTTTGGACAAAGTATCCCAGGAGAGCAGCTTGCTGAATCGTGAAATGATCGCCGGACTTTCCAATATTAAGCAGTCCGGGCGGGTTGCCGATATCATTGCGGGAAATATTGAACTGCAGATTCACGATCGTCAGAAGATCCTGGAATTAGTGGATCTCAAGCAGAGATTTAAGTATCTCAATAACTGCCTGGCAGAATTGATCCGGCAGATGCGTTTGGAAAATCACATCCGGAGCAATATCCAACTCGAGATGAATGAAGACCAAAGGCGCTATTACCTTCGCGAGCAATTGGATGCCATTCGGCGGGAATTGGGCGAAACTGACGAAGTAAGCAAGGAAATCCTCAAGTGGACGGAGCTTATCGAAAAAAACGATTTGCCGGATTATGTCCGGGAAGTGGCAAAAGACGAATTGGAACGTCTGTCTGTGATGCAACCTGCTTCCAGCGAATATGGAGTGATTCGCAACTATCTGGATTGGATCGTAAATCTACCTTGGCGCAAATACAGCAAGGACAGGATGGATCTTAAAAAGATAGAAAGTATACTCCAACGAGATCACTACGGTTTGGAAAAGCCCAAAGAACGAATTCTGGAGTATATTGCCGTGAAAAAACTCAAAGGCCGGCTCAAGGGTCCGATTCTTTGCTTTGTGGGCCCTCCGGGAACGGGTAAGACCTCGATTGGCAAATCCGTTGCCAATGCCTTGAAGCGTAAGTTTATCCGGATGTCTCTGGGCGGGATTCACGACGAAGCTGAAATTCGCGGTCATCGCCGTACTTATATCGGTGCTATGCCTGGTAAGATCATCACCGAGATCAAACGTCAAGGCACGGCAAATCCGGTCTTTATGCTCGATGAGATTGATAAACTGGGACGGGATTTCCGTGGCGATCCGGCCTCTGCTCTGCTCGAAGTTCTGGACCCAGAGCAAAACAACAGCTTTGTGGATAACTATATCAATCTCCCCTTTGATCTTTCGGAAGTGATGTTTATCACAACAGCAAACTCTCTGGATACCATTCCTCCAGCCCTGTTAGACCGGATGGAGGTAATAGAATTCAGCAGCTACCTGGAGTATGATAAGATCGCTATCGCCAAAAACTACCTCATACCCAAGGAAAAAGAGAATAACGGATTGACGGGGCAACCGGTAACTTTGTATAAATCCGCCTTGGAAGAATTGATCCGCTATTATATTCGCGAGGCGGGAGTGCGCAATCTGCAACGCCGGATTGGCTCCATTTTCCGCAAAGTAGCCCGCGAAGTAGCTTTTGGTGTTGAAGGCCCCTGGAGAATCTCCGCCCAAGATATCCAGAAGTATCTCGGACCCAGGAAATTCAGCCACGAATTGGCAAATCGCAAAGCTGAGATAGGGATTGCGACCGGTCTTGCCTGGACCAGCTATGGCGGCGAGATTCTCTTTTGTGAAGCCACACGCATGCCCGGCAAGGGGGCTGTGATCCTGACCGGTCTTTTGGGCGAAGTGATGAAAGAATCTGCGCGCATAGCCTTGAGTTATCTTAAAGCGCATCATGAGCAGTATAAGATCAATCCCAAAGATTTCAGCACATATGATATCCATGTCCATTTCCCCGCCGGGGCTGTACCCAAAGATGGTCCTTCTGCCGGGATCACCCTCACCACTGCCTTGGCTTCCCTCTTTATGCAGGCCAAGGTCAAGCATGATGTCGCCATGACGGGAGAGGTGACCTTGCAGGGTAGAGTATTGCCCATAGGAGGTCTCAAGGAAAAGATTCTTGCCGCCCGCAGAGCAGGAATCAAAAAGCTGATCATTCCTGAAGAAAACCGCGAGACTATTGCAGATTTTGAGGAACAGATACTTGCCGGGATGGATATCACCTTTGTCAGTGATGTTGCTGAAGTGCTGAAAAAAGTGATCCTGCCCCCCAGTAAATAGACATGGAACGATATCCCAATATCAATATCCTCCTGAATCTGCCACAAGCTTATATTCCCAAGGCAGAATTTGTGCTCAGGACTTACTGCTATATCCTCAGATTAAACCCCAAGTTTATCTATGGCACCCATTTCGAGGCTGCCCATCTTTACTATGGGCCGCCTCCGGACCGGGAATATTCCATTCGCGTGCACTTTGATCCCCAAACCGCAGATTTCTTTGAACGGCAAGAGCTCTATCCTTTGGAGCAGGTGAATTTCTGCAAATTTCGTGAGAACCACATTCCCTTTCTCTTTTCTCAGGGAGGAGATATCATCTCTTTTACCGGGGATTCCTGCATCTTCCGCAAAGATATTATTGCCAGCGGGTTCTATTTTCTGACCTGTTGGCACGAGTATGTCTTCAGCCAAAAAGGCCTGCCCCGGGGTCGGGTGGATTACAAAGAAAGCCTGCAATACCGCTGGGATTTTACCGAGACTCCGGTAGTGGATATCTATTGCCAGATACTGCAATATGCCATGGAGGAGGTAGTTCCGGAATTTGTGAGAGATATTGCCTGGCAAGAGGATAAAACTTTTGCCCTTAGCCTCTCGCATGATATCGATTACTGGAATTTTTGGGATGCAGAAACTCTCAAAAAGACATTGCATTACAATCTGCACAGCTTCTTTTCGCGCCCATTAAATGCTCTCTACAAATTCTTCGGGCATTTATTGCACAAAAAGTTAATCTACAACCACTTCCGGCTGCTGAGAAAGATCCTGAACCAAGAGCACGATTTGGGAGTGAAATCTACCTGGTTTCTGATGGCGGGAGAGGATTTTGCCGACCCCCGCCAAAATTACATCAAAGAGATCTCGGTAAAAGAGGAGATCATAGACCTTCTGGGGCAGGAAGATGTGGGATTACACGGTTCACCGGAATCGGCTTTTGACAAGGATGTATTGATTGCGGAATTAGATCGGTTGAGAGCTTTGGGCTTAAATCCTACTGGATTTCGCACCCACTACCTGCATTTTGATTATCAGAAGAGTTTTAGCAATTTAGAAGCGGCGGGCATCAAATATGACAGCACCTTGGGTTATTGGGAGAGTATCGGCTTTCGCACCGGCATCTCATTCCCCTTTTACCCCTTTAATATTGCAGAAAACCGACCTTTTAGAGTGTTGGAAATTCCCTTGATCGTGATGGATACCACTTTGCACTCCGCTAAAGCCATGAATATGAGTTTTTTTGCAGCCAATCAATCTTTGACCCGCCTGCTCAAAGTAGCAGCCAGCTATCAATCCCATCTCTCCCTCTTGTGGCATAACACCAGCTTTGACCCTATCGATTATCCCCTTTGGGGCAGGTTATATTGGAAAACTATTCGTAAAGCTATCAAAGATAAAGCCTGGGTTACTTCCCTGCATGATATTTATGAAGAATGGGTAAACCTCAGCTATTAAAAGAGGAGACATGAAAGCTCTTGCCTGGAAGATCTGGTTTATATTCTTTATGTTGCTGTGCTTGGTGGCATATTTTCTACTCCTATTTTGTAAGCTGATTTTGCCGCACAAACTGTATCGTAAAGTGGTGTATATGTGCACGCGATTTTGGGGTCGCTGCACCCTGCTTTCAACCGGCTCCAAAGTAGAGCTAAGTGGTGTAGATCGCCTGCCCGAGCATCGCAGGATCTGTTTTATCGCAAATCATCAAGGGCTGTTTGATATCCCGCTGATTTTGGGCTTTATTCCCATCCCTTCAGGCTTCATCGCCAAGCAGGAACTCTTCAAAATCCCGGTATTGTCATGGTGGATGCACGAAATTCCCTGTGTGTTTATCGATCGAGGCTCAGCCCGGAAAGCGATAAAATCCTTCCAGGCCAGTGCAGAAGTGATCAAATCCGGACAACCTTTGGTAATCTTTCCCGAAGGCACACGCAGCCACAGCGACAAGATGGGTCCCTTTCATCTGGGAAGTTTCAAATTACCGCTGATGGCAGAAGCCACCATTGTGCCCCTGGCCATCAAAGGCAGCTGGAGAATTTATGAACTTGATCATGGTATCCATCCGGAAAAGGTCAAGCTGCAGATCCTGGAGCCTATCTCTCCCCAGGATCCTTTGTATCAGGATAAACATGCCTTATCCGCTACTCTGCATGAACGCATCGAGTCAGCCCTGCAGGAGATGTAGATGAAG
>JARRCD010000120.1 GCA_029982875.1 Candidatus Cloacimonadota bacterium
TAAAAAAAATCTGTGAAATCAGTGAAATCTGTGTGAGACCCTCGCTATCTTCAATGCCGACCTGCTTTTCTCAAAGAAAACAAGGAAAGCGGCTGAAGATGGTTGTGCTTGTTGAACAGTCTCCCACGAAGTGATTAATTTGGGGCTAAACTTAATTTTGACTTGACACTTTTTGTGGCTCTTATTTTAATGACTCGGTTGCATATTTTTCTCCTGTTTTGATTTTGTTTTACAAATGATCCCAAATCATTGAGATAGGCGAATATATGCAACACTTTTCTTTAGGGATGTGAGACTACTGCATTATTTTGGTTAAATCGACTGAGGGGCAGCCACCCCAGCAGCTGCCCCTCGGTCATGATATAATTTATATTCAAGTAATGGTATGGACGATTTTTGCCGAGTTCTTTTCGATTTGAGCGGCGGGATCGTGGAACATGCGTTTACAGATAGCTCCGGGTAGCACCTTAGCGCCTTTAGTTGCCAATTCCCGACTCATATAGCGCAGAGTGGCCGTGCCTCCCATCTTTTCGCAAAATAAGCCCATACTGGCAAACGGCAGACAGGTCTTCCCGGCCAGAGAATCCATCTTGCGTATAGCTTCCACAATTACCGGAGAAGGGCCAAAGGCCCAAACCGGACCTCCAAAAAGCAGCATATCATAAGCTTGGGGATCCGGCAAATTAGTGATCTCGATATCCTGCTGCTCTCTTACGGATTTATGCTTTACGGGACTGGCAGTCTGCAATTGGATACAATCAGTTTGATGCCCCAAAGCAGTCAGTTTGCTTTGAATTCCTTCCGCGAAGGATTTAGTGTTTCCGGATTGGCTATGATAGAGTATCAATACTTTCATCTTTTCATCCAAGGTGCAAGTTTGGCATCATCATCGCGTTTCCAACGATCATCTATCGGGGTCTTGACCGGAGAATTCTCTTTAAAATAATGGACGATAGCATCCCGTAAATTGATATTATGGTAAGTGATTTGATCTTGGGGGACGGTAGTTAAAAGAGTGAGGCCGGCATTTCCTTCCATGAGGAAATCCGTAGTCACCACAGTATATATTTTATTAGGATTCCACTCTTCTCCGCCTACCTTGAGGGAGGTTACCCGATCCCAGCTGGGACGTTTTCGGGAATAAACCACATTGACTCCGGCAACGATGAGTCCAGCACGACTTCCCTCCACCCGGGTTTCGATAATGCGTTTCAGAAATTCTCCTGTGCAGGTAAAGCTAACCACCATATTATCAAAGGGCATAACCTCAAAGATATCACGGTAGGTAACGGGACCGCTTTTGATCTCAGCCCGCACGCCTCCCAGATTGAGGAAAGCAAAATCTGCCCCCACCATATATTTCATGGCTTCTACTATAGTATTTCCCATGGGAGACTGGGCATCGATATTTTCTCTGGAGAGCCGCATGCCGGCAATGCCGACCACTTCATCCATGCCCTGTTCCGCTTCAGCAACATAGGACTCGATGAGCTCATAGGCAGCGGGATCCGGGATAAATTGATCTTCAAAAAGCGTGATCAATTGACCTTCTCTCAGAGCTGGTTTCTCATAACCGGAAATGGACTTGGTCTCTGGATCTATGGTAAGGGTAATCAGTCCCATCCCAGAACCATAAGCATAGCCCTGCACCACCATGGTGTGGGTGACAGGATCGATCCAAGGCTCGGCAATACCCTTATGGATATGGCCGCCGACAAAAAGGTCTATTCCTTCTACCTCGTGGGCAATCTCCTGAGCGTCATAGCCCCAATGGGTTATCCTTTTTTCATAGCGCGGATTTCCTCTCTCATCATAACGCTGGAGATAGGTATCCTCGTTATCATAAGGCAATCCCGCATGTCCCAATACGATTACCAGATCTACTTTCTCTTCTTCCCGCAGGATTTTCACGTATTTGCTCAAGGTTTCCCTGGCATTCAGGAAGTCTAAATTGCGGATGTTTTCGGGAAAGCTCATCTGTTTGGTATCAGTAGTGGTAAAGCCCAAAATCCCGATGCGTAACCCCAGCCGGTTTACAATGGTATAAGGGAAGGCATACCACGGGATTTCACCAGTTCGGGTATCGATCACATTGCAGGTTAAAATCGGGAACTTAGCCAATTCCAAGGTCTTGCCCAAATCTTCCTGCGATATATCAAATTCATGATTACCAAGGGTCATGGCGTCAAAGCCCACCAAATTCATATATTCGATTACGGAACGGCCATTAGTAACGGTGCCAACCGGGCGGCCTTGAAAAAAATCGCCGACGTCCAGGAGCAGATTTGCCCGGTTCTCGTTACTCCAGGAGCGGACATGCTTGATCAAAGTGGCTGCAGAAGCGCCACCCCCAAGCTGAGGCGGGAATTCAGGATTCATAAAGGTTGCCTTAGAGCGATCAATCCCGCCATGGACGTCATTTGACCACATAATGTCCAATCGCAGATCTTCGGCAAAGCTCAGACTGAGCACCAAGATCAGCACTAATATCAAGATATATCTTTTCATCTTATCCCTCGTGAAATATCTTACCAACTAAATGACAAGCCGGCATTCAGAGTAATGAAACTCTCTTTTACTTTGTCAGGGTTTTCCCAACCACGGTTTTGAAGGTCTATATAAGAAGTAGGCCAGAGCGTATATGAGCTGGACCCGGTGTAGATTTTATCGTTATAATAGGCATCACCAAAGAGGTCCAAAGCCTCGTATTCACGCCAGGCATAGCCAAAACCCAGGTCCAGCACGATGTTCTTTGCCAATTGTACGGATGAACCTCCGGTTATCATCGGAGTAAGAATCTTATTGGCAGTATAGAGGGTGATCTCTTCACCATCGGCATTTACTCCCGTCTCGGTATCCAGATGATAGGAATTTACCGCTTGAAATCCCAGCCGCAGCGGGATGCGATTGACCACGTGATGCTCGACTCCAGCGTAAAAATTATAAACATCTTCAAATACATCCATGCTTTGACTATACTGCACCATTTCTACATCCATATTAAATACGGTGCGCATAATATTGCGGGGCAGATAGGAGATACCAACGCGGATCTCGGCAGGAAGCTCGTAATCTTCATCTAAAACTATGAAGGTGCTGTCCTGCGGAGTATTGCGATACGCTTCACGCAAGGTATAGTCTGAACCGGTGCGATCCAAGGTGCATTGTGGAGTATAGACCAAGCCTACTCCCCAATGCGGTCCCATCCGAAAAGCTGCTCCGAGCTTGAGCTGTTCGCCCTCGAGCTCCCAATCGGCAGTTTTGGTATATTCCGGCAAGACTATTCCTTCTTCCACTTGCTGCAAAGACCAATCCGACCAGCGGATGGTTTTTTCTTGCTTGATATTAGCAGACATCAGGGCATAATCCAAGCCCAGATTCAGATCCCAGTAGTCGTCAATTGCATAGCCCAGACTAAAGGCAAAACCTGTTTTGTAGAGCACACCATCGTTTTCGATATCATTTTGCGCGATCTTTTCCGGATAACCGTCATCATCAGTATTGCGATTGTTGCGAATCTCTTCGCGGTATTTCCCATCAAAGCTGGCATAAGGGTTGTGATATGCGCCCAGACCCATTCTCAAACCGGCCAGATTGATGCTGGCAAAACCCCCACCGGAAATATCGGTATAAGCATTGATATTGGAAGCATAGACCGCATCATCAATGTAATTGTCAAAAGAATTATAAAGCGGGATCATGCGGGTATCCTCAGCTCTGGTTACCAACGTGCTGAAAGTGATGCCGGCAAAGCTATGTTGTGCCGTTAAATTGGCAGGATTCATCATAAAAGCAGCCGGACGCAGATGATTAAAAGCTCCCGCTCCGCCCATTGCAAGTGTTCTGGCATCCATTGCGGCATAGCGATTTCCAAAATAAGTATCGGTGATGCTGAAAGCACTCAGAGATGAGACCAGCACCAGCAGGCTAAGTATGATCAGAGATTTATTTGATAACATGTTTCCTCCACGTTAGAAGCGATAATCAAGGGAAAGGCGGATGGTATTTTCACTGTGTTCCACCCTGTCAAAATAGGTTAGTTGATCAGCCAGCTCGGGGTGATCGGGATCGTTGTTCTGACGGATCCTAAGTTCCTTATCCTGGTAGGTTTTGTTGCGGAACTTGATATTCATATACATGTTGTTTGAAATGCGGCTGGATAGTGCGATCCAGGCCTTAGCGCCCTTCTCACCCATAAAGTCTATCTCCATATCTTCCCAATCCCAATGCGAGATGCCGTGTCCATACCAGTAGTTGAAGGAACCTTGCAGCTTCAGATTGGCATTGATATTGTGCGTGTAATTCACCGCGATATAATCTCCCGTCATCAGAGTCATGGCTGCTGCCATGGTGTTATTACCTGGCTCGGCCGGATTGGTTAATGAGGTATAAGGAGGGCTGAGCACCGTGTTATAACGGTATTCCAGCTCTAAAAAGTCGCGGTTTGAAAGAAAGGTGCGAATAGCCACGGTATATTCATTGGTTTTGGATACACCGCGCTCGGCAAAATCGTCATAACGATTTACCTGATTCTTGTAACGCAACCTCATGGCCAATTGATAGAGGGGACGAAATTCCAGCTCACTTTGGAAGCGGACACTGCGCCGTCCGTCACTTAGCCTTTCCCACAAATCCAGATAGCTGCGACCGATGGTGAAATAATTATTGAACTTGTATCTGGTCTCAAAGTATACTCCCCGTTCCGGCGCTGACTGATTGCCATTCTGATAAAGATCCGAAATACTGGGATTGGTGAGAGCATAGATATTCTTTTCCAGGATGGTGTCGTCAAAACGCTCATGCTCGGAAAAGCTATTGCTATAAGGATTTTCAAAGCCCACGTCATAGTTTCTGAAAAGGGTGATAAAATAAAGATTTTCAAACTGACTATGTGCACTCACCAGCCAGGCTGCCGGATCATCACCCAGCTTGTGATCTTCACCATCCACCGTGAGCTCGGCATACTCTCCCTGGATGGCTGTGTGTCCTAAGACGGTACCGCCATCAAAACCGATTACCCGCCGGAAATCGCGGCTATAGTCATCGGTTTGTGTGCTATACATATTGGATATTTCGGAATTGAGGGTTTTCTGCAGCTTGGTATAATAATATGAATCGCGAATAAGCACTGGCAAGAGATCGTTATAATCCGGCACCACCAGATGTGCGTTGTCATATAGCGCAGTGTAGGTGGTAAAGCCGATTCTGGTGCCTATGACAGGGTTTAATTGCAGATGAGTACCCCAAAGATTTTCGCGCATGGCATCTTTGCGAGTGGCAAGATTGATGTAAGGCATGGCAAAGGGAATGTACTGCTGGCCTTGTGCAGGAGGAGTGGGATTGAGGATCTCGTTAAACCACTGTTCCGCTTCCATCAAAGTATCGTTATCATACGGCAAAGTTGGGTTTACATAGCTGAATAACTTGCGTTTGTCGCCCGCTACCGGACTGCCATCTTCATAGCTGTATTTGCGAATTCCATTATCCAGATAGTATTGTCCATTTTCATCGCTATAGATATCATGGCCATAATCATCCCGCATTACATAAGAGCCATCCTCGTTGACATAGGCCAAAGCGTCTTTGTCATCCTGAGAGACAAAGAAAGATGCTCCAAAAAGTGGATTCTTGAGCTCGACCGCAGCACCCCTGAGGGCATATTCCTGCGTACGGGAAAGGTCTGGCGTGATGCCCATGATGCGCTTGCTAAAGCCAAATCCCGTCTTTCTGGCACTGTAATAATCCGTGTTTTCCATTACCAAACCTTCTCCATAAGTGGCTCGGTAATGACCCAGATATACCTTCAGCATAGTGTTTTTCAAACCCGGTAGGCGAGAGTTTTCATAGCCCGCATAGTATTTGCTCTGAGAGAGGTATTCGCGATCCGAACTCCCGGAATCTCCGCCCTGGAAGAGTAATCCCGTATTAGCCTTGGGTGAGTAGTTCATGAACCCAGCTTTGTAGTTATTACCATATCTCATTCTCAGCTTGACCAAAATATCCGGCTGCACCTGGTCTACATTGAAATAACCCCAATATGATGTGCGTTTATCATGGGGAATAGTTACCCAGTCATTGCCAAAATCTTTGGGCACAAAAGCTTCATGCAGCATATCGTATTGACCTTCTTCGTAAGGATGGGTGAAATACTGCATCTGAGCATCAAACATCAAGCGGTTCTTCACCGGAGGTTCTTTGAAATATACGTAGTTACGCAGATTTGAATAACCATAATAGGAGATGCCGGGAGTATTGCGCAAGTCCCTGGTATCGGCAATGGTATCTCCCCTGGCCACTCGTTTCATGACCGCTACTGCGTCTATCGCCGAGACATTGGGCAGACTAACAAAATCATCAAAATGCATACGGTTGACGTTTTGTGGAGTCATCAAAAAGTCTTGCCAGACATCCGCCATCCCCTCAGAGGCACCTTCATTGGAATCCATCCGTTCGAGCAATTCGCGGATTTCCTGACGGCGGATCACCGCATCGTCGGTCTCCATATACAAAGATACCATTACCAAGGGTTTCAATCTATCCAAAGTGCGCTGATCTATAGAGGGGATTTCCCTAAGATCGTAGACGCTGTCCAGGACCTTAACAAAAGTCCGGTATTCATAGATATCGCGCGCCTGCGCTTCCGTAATGGGAAGCTGTTTCAATTCGCTCAAGGAAGCCGTATTCAGATCTACCTTGGCGGCGAGAAAGCCTATGCACCATAGGGCAAAGAGCATCAAAAAGAGCTTTTTCATCGCATATCCTTATATCTGCTGTTATTCATTTTTCATAACTACCACTATCAAATCTAAGCGGTTTCTAACCTGAATGCACAATATAAATATCTCAATGATTCTGTAAAGTACTTTTTTCCGGAAGAGCAAAGCAAATCCAGGAACCTTCAGTTATTATAGCCTTGGCGTAAGGAGTCAAAGCGTCTCACACTTTATCCCTCAAACCTCCAATCCCACAATGCTCTATTTTCAGGTGCTTGATCGATCAAAGCAGAGAGGTTTATGCTGAGAGTTGCAAGCAAAATATATTGACAGATTCAGGCTTCCTGAGATAATGGGATAATGTAAAGTTTAATCTAATTCATTGCTTTCATGGAGGATAAATGACTGCAACTAA
>JARRCD010000121.1 GCA_029982875.1 Candidatus Cloacimonadota bacterium
AAAGTCGACCGGAAATCATCTTATTCCATTTGATGTCGAAATCGAGCACGGTGGTTAAAACCACCGCCTATCATCTTATTCCAATTGATGTGGAAATCGAGCACAGGAGTTCCAACGGCACGGCATTTTAGATCTTGTGCATAATGCATATAGATATACCGCGCCGCTGGCACTCGGGAATGGTGGGGGCTTCGTGCATTATGCTATCTAAAATGCCGTCCCGATGGGACTCAGGGGGATGATCTTGGGGATATTGGTTCTATCTAAATGTCGTTCCTACGGAACTCGGGGATAACGGATAACGGATAACGGATAACGCATAACGCATAACGGATAACGGATAACGCATAACCTCTCCGTATAAAAAAAATCTGTGAAATCAGCGTAATCTGTGTGAGACCTTTGCTATCTTCAATGCCGACCTGCTTTTCTCAAAGAAAACAAGGAAAGCGGCTGAAGATGGTTGTGCTTTTTGAACAGTCTCCCACGAAGTGATTAATTTGGGGCTAAACTTAATTTTGACTTGACCCTTTTTGAGGCTCTTATTTTAATGACTCGGTTGCATATTTTTCTCCTGTTTTGATTTTGTTTTACAAATGATCCCAAATCATTGTGATAGGAGAAGATATGCAACACTTTTCTTTTAGGGATGTGAGACTACTGCATTATTTGGGTTCAAGCAAGGGGAAGGAATATTTGGCTCGCAAAAGTGCTATCTTTGCAATTAAATGCCTCAGTTTCTCAACAGACTCTGATCAAAATCTGAGCCCAAAAATCTGAGCCAATCGGGGTTGCTGAGTTCCATATCATCATTTGCCACATAGATCAAGCGGAAGTTATTATTCATTTGCTGGTCGATGAAGACATACACTGGCTTAAGTCCGCTGGGATATTTCCAGACCTGGTAATCCTTGCGTACAAATCGGGTATCGTCTGAAGTGGTACCAGTTTCAATATCACTGGGTGCGCCATTGCGGATGTAAATTCTCCCCATATCCGTGGTCCAACCAGGTTTCAGGGAGGAGAAGTGTTTATTGGAATATTCAATTCTTTCATGGATCAGGTCCATGATTTGGTCAATATCCATACGTGAGCTCATGGCCATATTTCGCCAAAAGTTATTGATATGCCGGCGTTTGGAATCATCACTCATTGCTGTCCAGTTGGAAGGCAGGTTGCTTCCGGCAAAATAGCGCATCAGCAGGAATTCATCATCGGGGTCTGGAAATAGGCTATACATGGTTTCGCTTTCCTCGGTGAGCACAAAATCAAAGCTCCTGCTTTGCCTGATTTCGCCAGCTTGAACGCTTACCGTTCCCTCAAATTTACCGGCTTTGAGTTGATCCAATGGTATTTTCAGAGTTATGCTTTCGGTAGTTTTTTCCGGGATAGAATCGAAGTATTCATCCATGATTATTTTGCCGTCTTGTTCCAAAGTGAGCAGCAAAAGCTGAGATTCGCCCAATTCAGCTGCGGGCGTGTACAGCTCCAGATACAGATGTACATATTGATGGTATTTACGGTTAAAGATAATGGCCGGAATAGGCTCGTAAACTATTTGTTGCCGGCGAAACTTTTCCAATAAGGCGCTACTATCTGCATAGACTCTGCTATTGAGTTCCAGATCACTGAGTCGCGTATCTTCAGCCAGGCTTTCCACTTCAAATTCCCAATCGAAGACACGATCAGCATTTACATCCCGAGCCGAGAACTTGATATTATAGCTTTTTTCAGCCATCAAAAGGGAGATCCGATTCAGGTAGGATTTGATATTTGAGTCGGCGTCATACTTGCTGCTGATGCCGATATTATCCGTAATACTGCGGGTATAGACCACAGAATCCTGATTGGCAATTTGGATATCAACTGCCACTTCGGCAAAATATGCTCCGCTATGAGCCAAAAACAGCAAACTGCGATAGGGAATCTGGTAGTCGATCAGGAGGATAGTCTTGCCCTCATGATTTAGAAATCTATTGTATTCAAGATACATATTCAGTCTTTCACTTGCTGCCAGAGATATCGTGATAGCCAGCAACCAAACAGAGATAACTATCTTCTTAAAAATCGATGTATTCATCTTCTTTGTTCCTTAAGGTATATTGTCCGAAGCCCCGCTCATCGACGAAGATAAATGTGCGATTGAGCCTGAAATAATGCCAGCTGATACTGGGAGCTTTGCCGATGGGAAAGGCATCTGAAGTGATCTGATCCGGTTCGCCAAATTTGATATAGATCCGCCCCCTATCAGATTTCCAGCCTGGTAATTTCTTATGGATTGTATAGCGCTCATCGGCGGTCATTACTCGCCGGTTGAAGAGTTCGCGATTCTCATTACGAAGTGTTCCCAGAGTGGGATCATTTGCCCGCCAGAAGCTTTCGATGGCTTCCTGATACTTATCTTTTGACACTTTGCTCAGCACCTGCCATTCGTTTTGCGAGGCGATATAGCGCAGTTGGTTTAATTGATCCTCTTGTGAGTAACGGAGATTAAAGGAAAACCAAGGGCGATACAGCAATGGTTCCAGATTGTAACGGATATTCATCTCGGTAAGGGCCAGGCTCATCGAGCCAATGCTATCCTGCTCGGTTATAGTCTTGAGATCGAGCTCAAAAGGACTTTGAGGATATGCAAAGCGATAGGTTTGCTCATCGAGCTTGAGCCTCAGCTCTTCAGCCCGCACGGCAAAACTGTGGTGCAATTTCAAGCTATCCACTTCAGCCAGAGCCAAAGAAGCTGGGATATAGCTAAATCCATCTCTGGTGGCAATTACAAAAGCCTGACCGATTTCCGTAAACTGCGAGCCGATCTGGAACTTGCGGCTAAAGCTTTGTCTGTCTCCCAAATTGCGGTTACGCAGATTCAGGTTTAGTTCATAATCTCCATAACCGAGCTGATAGTTTCGCCAGATGGGGATAGCGCTTTGTTGAAGCCAGTCTTGTTTGGGTATCCTCAGCAGACGTTCATCAATTGCTACTTGCTTGTTCTGCTTATTCAGAATTTGGGTCGAAATCTGATATTCGGCAAAGTCTTCATGGTTACCAAATTGGAAGAGATCATAAGGCAAGATGATCCAGATATCGATGCCGGAGTCATAGTTTTCGATCATGACCTCTTGTGCCAATATCGGCAATATCATAAGACTAATTACCAGTGAGATTATTATCTTACAAATCATCGGTAAAGTAATCCAGGCTAAATTCCAGGCCTTGATGTTCCAGCCACACCAGCATTTCATTATCAGGGAAAATTTTGTTTTTTGGTTCCAGAACGTACTTTTCTTGGTCGGACACTTCCACTTCTACCTGGAGCTTGATTTTTCCAGATTTGACTTTGAGCCAGTTCGATATTTCCCCCAACAGTCCTTTTTGGATATCTTCCTTTTTTAAATGTATCAAGATCCGGCCTTCCAGTTTGTCGGGAAGCTCCGCAAAGGGAATCAAAGCCTTGGGTAAGATCCGCAACATGCCATCATCATTACCGTTATATTGGCTTTTACTGCCATAGATGAAATATACCTTTCCTATCACGAGGCTCTGAATGTGTTTGGTGAAATCATGGTTAAACAGGGATACTTCAAATTTACCATTCATATCCTCCAGCTCAATAAAGGCGATGGGATTGCCTTTGGAATCCTTTTTGCGCGTAATATGGGACACTATGCCTACTAAGGCTAATTCCCCGCTTTTATTTTTGCCGCTTACAGAATTTGCGGTGCTAAGATGGCGTACCAGGGAACGATATTCAAAAAGGGGATGACCACTCATATAGAAACCCAAAACCGCTTTTTCCTGATCCAGCTGATAGAGGTAAGTCCAATCGTCGACCGTGGGCAGGGGTGGGAAATAGTCACTTTCCTCTTCCTCGGAGATCAGATCAAAAAGCGTTGTTTGCCCCCGCTTGCGATCACGCTGATCTCCGGATGATAGGGCCAGAGCTTGTTCAATCACAGCCCACTTTTGTGCCCTGGTGCCTTCTAATTCATCCATAGCGCCGGAAGCAATCAGGCTTTCCAATACGGTTTTATTCACTGATGAGCTATCCAGGCGGGAGCAGAAATTGAATATATTGCTATAGATCCCATTTTGTTCTCGATCCTCGATGATGGCTTTCATGGCAGATTCACCGAGATTTTTGATCGCTCTTAAGCCAAAGAGCACATCCCGTCCATGCACGCTAAATTCCGCTTCGCTGCGATTGATATTGGGAGGGATAATATTGATTCCCATATTCTTGCACACTTCGATCAGAATGGGGATATCGGTGGGATCATCTTCCAGAGAGAGTAGTGCGGCCATAAATTCCACCGGATAATGAGCTTTGAGCCAGGCAGTTTGATAGGCAACCAGAGCATAACAGGTGGCATGACTTTTATTGAAGGCATATTCAGCAAATTTGAGCCAATCCTGCCAGATTTTATCGATGATGGCACGCGGGACTTTATTCTTGGAAGCTCCTGCGATCATCTTCTCCTGAAATTTCATCATCAGGCTGGTATTCTTTTTACTCATGGCTTTGCGCAGGGTGTCTGCTTCACCCCCTGAGAGTCCTCCCAATTCGCGCGAGATCTGCATCACCTGTTCCTGGTATATCGTAACGCCATAGGTGCTTTTCAGGGCATTTTCCACCAAGGGGTGATCGTACTTCACTTTCTCACGGCCGTGTTTACGGGCAATATAGCGGTCGATAAATTGCATTGGTCCCGGACGGTAAAGCGCCACCATGGCGATAAGGTCTTCAAACATATTCGGTTTGAGTTCGATCAGATATTTACGCATTCCGTCACTTTCAAATTGGAAGACTCCATCGGTCTCGCCTTGGCCGAGGAGGGAAAACACCTTTTTATCATCGAGGGGAATCGTATCAATGTCGATATCTATATTGTGACTTTGTTTTACCAAATCGATGGTTTTCTTGATCAAAGTAAGGGTCTTGAGCCCCAGGATGTCCATCTTGAGCATCTTGAGTTCGTCCAGCCACTTACCTTCATATTGAACGAGAATTACCTTTTCACCATCTTTTTGGGTACTGCAGGCCAGGGGCACATAATCCGTGAGATTACCGGGGGCAATTACCACCCCGGCTGCATGAATTCCGGTCTGACGGATCAATCCCTCCAAAACAATAGAATGCTTCAAGATGCTCTGATATAGTTCATTCTGATTGATCAGGGCGTTAAATTCCGGGAATTGCTTCTGCGCTTCTTCCAGGTTTTTTACCGGACCCGGCATGGTCTTGGTCAAAGCATTGGCTTCGGCCGCAGGCACGGATAATACGCGAGCGACATCTTTGATCACACTCTTTGCTCCTAAGGTGCCAAAAGTGATAATCTGGGTAACGCTTTCCCGTTTGTATTTCTGTACTATATAATCAATAACCTTACTGCGTTTGTGGGCGCAAAAATCAATATCAATATCGGGCATGCTGATTCTATCCGGATTGAGGAAACGCTCAAACATTAAGCCGTATTTAAGGGGGTCGATCTTGGTGATATCCAGCAAATAGGCGATAATGCTGCCCGCTGCGGAACCGCGCCCAGGGCCCACGGGTACATCCTGCTTGCGAGCATTATCGATGATGTCTTTCACCACCAGGAAATAGCCTTCAAAACCCATGCGCTTGATTACATCCAGTTCATATTCAATGCGATCCTTCACCTCTTGGTTCAGATCTGGATATTTGGTCTCGGCAGCAGAATAGCAGAGATGCCTCAAGTAATCTCCCATATTGGGATATTCGGGAGGGGTATCCACTTGGGGAAGCAGGAAGTTATCATATCGCAATTCCAGATCAATACTATCCGCTATTCGTAATGTGTTATTATAAGCTTCAGGTGCCTGCGGGAAGATCTGCTGCATCTCCTGCGGAGACTTAAAATATAGCTGAGTAGTATCATAACGCATGCGGCCAGGATCATTCAGCAATTTCCCGGTTTGGATACACAGCAGAATGTCATGCGCTTCATGATCCTCTTGGTGCAGATAATGGCAGTCATTGGTCAAAACTAAGGGAATATCCAATTCATGCGCGAGCTCGATCAGCTTGGGCATCACTTCCTTCTCCATCTCCAGATTGTGGTCTTGGATCTCTAAATAGTAGTTTTCTCCAAAGAGATTCTTATACCACAAGGCGGCGTCCCTTGCTTGCTGCTCTCTCTTGGCCAGGATCAACGAAGGGATTTCTCCCTTAATGCAGGCTGATAAGCAGATCAATCCTTCGCTATATTGCGCAAGGAGTTCTTTGGACATACGCGGTTTGTAGTAAAAACCATCGATATAGGAAGCGGAGGATAGTTTCATCAGGTTTTTGTATCCCTGATAGTTCTTGGCTAAAAGAATGAGGTGATAGCGGGTGTCATTCTTGTGGAGTTCGTTGTGTAAGTCACTGTTGATAATGTATGCTTCAATCCCGATGATGGGCTTGATCCCCGCTTTTCGGGCGGTATTGTAAAAATCTATGACACCAAACAGATTCCCATGATCCGTGATGGCTACGGCCGGCATATTCATTTCCTTGGCCAATTTGACCATGCGGTCTACTCTGCAGGCGCCGTCTAACAAACTGTATTGTGTGTGGTTATGTAAATGTACAAAAGGCATTATCTACTCCATCTATCTCTTAAAATCACGATTTGAAATTCAAAGATATATGTCAATTGAAATCCGAGTAGTGAGCCGTTATGGGTTATACACACAGCGTAGGTCTCACACAGATTACACGGATTTCACAGATTTTTTTATAGGGAGAGGTTATCCGTTATGCGTTATCTGTTATCCGTTATGCGTTATGCGTTATCCGTTATGGGTTATACACAGAGCGTAGGTCTCACACAGATTACACGGATTTCACAGATTTTTTTATAGGGAGAGGTTATCCGTTATGCGTTATCCGTTATCCGTTATGCGTTATG
>JARRCD010000013.1 GCA_029982875.1 Candidatus Cloacimonadota bacterium
AGTGATAGGATAAGATGAATTCCGGTGTGCTTTAGCCACCGGCAAAGGCACGGAGAACTAACATGGCCAGCAGCTCACAGGAAATGGAACAATTTGAATGCGAGCTCCGCAATTATTACGGTCCGGATAAATGGGAAAGAATAGCCCAAGAAATCTGGATTTGGGTTTTGGGTGTTACATGAGGAATTGTGGCCTGGAATCGCGTTTTGCCGGTGACTAAAGTCGACCGGAAATCATCTTATTCCATTTGATGTGAAATCGAACACGGTGGTTAAAACCACCGCCTATCATCTTATTCCAATTGATGTGGAAATCGAGCCCAAGAGTTCCAGAGGACGGCATTTTAGATAGCATGACAAGACCCGGGATCACCAGTCTGCGTTCTATCTGAAATGCTGTTCCTACGGAACTCGGTGATACCGGATAACGGATACCGGATACCGGATACCGGATAACCTCTCCTTATAAAAAAATCTGTGAAATCCCTGTAATCTGTGTGAGACCTTTGCTATCTTCAATGCCGACCTGCTTTTCTCAAAGAAAACAAGGAAAGCGGCTGAAGAAGGTTATGCTTTTGGAACAGTCTCTCCTCAAAAGTGTTGGAATCAGTCCAGAAAAATCTTGACAGTATGGGCTTATCTCAAGAATGCGAAAAGAATTATAAATCTACAGATCTTTAAGGAGAAACAGGAATATGTTAAAAGTATCTATTGCTCCAGATGGCAGAGAGTTTTCTCTTCCCACGGAGGCAGAAAACGAGCAGGAACGCGAAACGTTAAAAAAGATTACCCAGGAACAGCGGGCTAAAGGCAGAAAAATAGTAGCGATTCAGGGTCTGGGTTTTGTTGGTTGTGTAATGGCCTCTGTAGTGGCCGATGCCGAGGATCAAGACGGCAATCCTATCTACTTTGTACACGGACATCAACGGGCTTCTCAGCGCTCTTATTGGAAGGTCCCGGTAATCAATACCGGCCAACCTCCAGTGAATTCATCAGACCCAGAAGTGCCGGAAATCTTTCATCGCACGGTAGTGGAAAAAAAGAATTTCCGCGCCACCAGTGAAGATAGTGTTTATGAACTGGTGGATATCGTGGTGGTAGACATCCAGCTTGACGCCACCAAGCCGGCTTTTGGTCAAGCTGAAAAGGGTTTTTGCGATATCACGGCTTTTCGTGAAGGAATTCGCATGCTGGGTCAGCATATCCGTCCGGATTGTATGGTATTGGTAGAAACCACAGTGCCTCCCGGAACTTGCGAGAAAGTGGTGAAACCGATCCTTGAGGAAGAATTTACCAAACGA
Organism: Candidatus Cloacimonadota bacterium; assembly: GCA_029982875.1. GTDB lineage: Bacteria > Cloacimonadota > Cloacimonadia > Cloacimonadales > Cloacimonadaceae > UBA5456. The sequence goes on from JARRCD010000013.1 coordinate 1,301, forward strand.
GGCATCGATATTACGCAGAATCCTCCTTTGGTAGCCCACTCCTATGAAAGGGTGATGCCGGGCTCCAAATATGTATCTTCTATCCGTAATTTTTGGCGCGTATATTCGGGCATAAACCCCAAGAGTATCGACATGTGCCGGGAATTTTTGAGCAATGTGCTCGATGTGGAAAACTATCCTCTCACTCAGCTGGATAGCACCAATGCCTCCGAGCTTTCCAAAACCATGGAAAATAGCTATCGCGCCACCAATATTGCGCTGACTTTGGAATGGGCCTGCTTTGCCGAACAGATCGGCGTGGATATCTTCAAGGTGCGGGATGCCATCCGCAAACGTAAAGGCACGCACGACAATCTATTGCGCCCCTCTCTCGGGGTTGGGGGATATTGCCTGACCAAGGATCCTGTTTTGGCCAACTGGGCCATGAATGCTCTCTTTAATGTGCCAGGTGAGCTCTCTGTAGCCATCAATAGTGTGAATATCAACGATACCATGCCCCTGCATACGATAGATCTGATCAAAAAGGAATATCCGGAATTAAAAAACCTCAAAATCACAGTTTTGGGAGTATCGTATCTGGAAAATGTGGGTGATACCCGCCATAGTCCGTCCAAGACCTTGGTTGAATTTTTGCGCAAGGACCTCGCCTTGGTGCGTGCTCACGATCCTTATGTAGAGCATTGGGATGAACTCGAAGAGGTGACGGTGGAAAAGGATTTGCCAGCTATTTTGGAAGGCACGGAAGTAGTCATCTTCGCCGTTGGTCACGATCAATACAGAAATCTGGAGCCCAAGGACGTAGTCGATATGTGTAAAACTCGTCCCCTCATTATTGACTGCTCCAATTTCCTGGATGATACCAAGATAAACAAATACAAAGGACTTGGCTGCAAGGTTCGCGGGGTGGGGAAGGGACATATTGTCTGATCCCTTACACCGGAACTAAAACGATTTTTTCCAAACCTGAGAAATAAGTGTTCGAAACTTGGAAAAAATACTATGGGGCGAAACTTTCGCCCCTCTTTATGTGGATGCCATATGGATATGAATGACGATCGGGATATGTATGCCGGAGAACTCAAAGAGCTGCTGCGTGAAAATCTCAGCCGGATAATCGCAGGAGAGTATTCCGCGCACAAGACGGATCCCATATTCATCACCCGTGAGAGCTATCCCAATAAGACCAGGATCGACAATTTACCGCTTTATCCTCAGGAAATACCCCAGGTAATACTATCCTGGGCAAAGCTGGACCCCAAGCTCAAGCGAGCTCCGGAAGATGTCCTGGTCTTGGATCTGGAAACTACGGGCTTGGGGCGAGGTGGAACTCTCGCGTTCATGATTGGTCTGGGCTATTACGAAGGCGGGGAATTTTTTGTGGAGCAGCTTTTCCTTCCAGATCCCGATGCCGAAGAACACAGTTTTGAGCGCTTGCAAGAGCTATGTGAGAGCCACTCCCTCTTGATCACCTTCAATGGTAAAAGCTTTGACCTTCCCGTCTTGGAATCCCGCTTGCTCTACCATCAGATCTGGCTGGATCTCAGAAAAATGGAGCATCTGGATTTGTTGCATATAGCCCGCAGATTATGGAAAAGAAAATTGCCCTCCTGCGCCTTGGAAACCATCGAATACTATGTGCTCGGTCAAATCCGTGATCAGGAACTGGATATCGAAGGTGGCGACATTCCGCAAACTTATTATCACTATCTGATGACCGGAGAAGCGGATCTGATCAAGCGCATCTTTGTGCATAATCATCACGACATCCTGCATACTGCTGCTCTTTTTGCCCTGATCTGTGATAGTTGTGTTTATCCTCCGGTGTCAGGTATGGACCCGCGCATAGATTACCACGCTTTAGCCAGATTGTATCTGAGTCAGAATCAAGCGCATATTGCCAGGCAGATCCTGATCGATATGCTGGCGCAAGGGATGGTAACGCCGGATGCACTCTATGAACTTGGGCTGATCTACAAACGCGATAAGCAATATTCTGAGGCTTTGGATAGCTTCCAGATTGCCGCTGATCTGCAGCATCCGCTGGCTATGGTGGAATGTGCAAAACTCTATGAAAAAATGAAGCATTATGATCCCGCACTGAACCTGAGTAAACGGGTGCTCAGCCTGGAAGAGGGACGCTATAAGCCCAATGCCAGATTGATATCGGAACTGGAGAAGCGTATCTTTCGCCTGGAAAAAAAGATAGCAAAAAGCTTGCAATCCTTGACCTCCCCACAAGAGAAGGAATAGCTGAAATGGGGGGGGGGGCTGCATTAGCCTTTCTCCTTCGCTGGCTGGTCTGCCACCCAAACATCTCTTAAAAGGTTCCCGAAAGCGACCGAAGCTGGTTGTGCTTTTTGAACAGTCTCCAAGTGTTTTTACCTCTTTGATAATAAAACTGATTGACAAAAAAACCGCCTTGAATTCTAAGGATGTAACAGTGATGGGGGCCTATAGCTCAGCTGGTAGAGCTTCCGGCTCATAACCGGATGGTTGGGGGTTCGAGTCCCTCTGGGCCCACCACTTTTTTCTTTTCTTCTACGCCGCAAGAGTTATCTTATCTGAGAAGGAATACTTATGAAACATATCCAAGTTATGATCTTGCTTCTGGTGCTGATCTTGCCTTTGGGAGCGAGCAAATACGCCGGAGAGATATTTAATTTCAGCCCCGGCGTGCTCAATCAGGCGATGGGCAATACCGGACTTACATATCGAGGTTCAATAGCGGCGGGATGGTGGAATCCGGCGCTTTTGGCAGCCGACACTTATAGCGGAGTGGAATTGATGCGCAGCAATTACTTTGAAGGGCTTCTGCACCAAAATCAGATATCTCTGCGCCTGGGGCAAGTTGCTTCTGTGAATATCAATCACCTGGCTATAGATGAGGTAAAGCTCACCAAGCTGGAGCAAGAAGACGAAGAATTGAGCAATGACAATCGTCCTTATGTCTGGAAAACGGTAACCAATCAGGATGTCATCGTCTATGGCGGTTTTGCCCGTCCCCTGAGAGAGAATATATTTGTGGGAATTTCGCCCAAGCTGGCCTATCGTGATCTGGCTCAGCATTCCGGATATGGCTTTGGTGCCGATCTTGGTGCTTATTGGGCGATAAACAATGCTCTCAGTATGGGTCTAAATCTGCGGGATTTTTTTGGCACCCAAATCCTCTGGGAAAGTGGCGAACACGAGGTTGCGCTACCCAATCTGGATTTTGAGACTGCCTATGGTTTTACCGTTCTCAAATATAAGATCCCCGTTACCTTGGTGGCCAGGATTCAGGGCTATGCGGAAGAGCGAGGGGACGCTTCAAATCTCAGCAGCTCCTCTTTGAGTGCAGATTTGCATGGAGGATTCATGGTGCAACCCATTCCTGCGCTAAAGCTGATGGCTGGTTATGATGTGGATAGCTTTACCACTGGGCTGGGTCTGAGGCTGAAGGCTTTGGGCTTGAACTATGCTTTTAGAAACGGATCTTCAGATAGTCTGGGCTACACTCAGCAGATATCCATGAGCTATTCGTGGTAAAGAAAAAGATCGCCCTTTTGGGTGCGACTGGTTCGATCGGGAGGTCTTTTTGGGAGCTTTATGCAGAGCAAAAAGAGCGCTTGGAACTGGTATTTGCCGCGGCTCACCAGAATTATCAAAAGCTGTGCCCACTGGCCATAAAGCACGGGATCAAGATCTTGGTCTTTACCGGCATTGATGATCCTGCCGAGCAAACACGAATTCGAGCACAATATCCCCAGCTTAAGGTGTGGTTTAGTGAAGCAGACCTTTTACGCTTGTTGCAAGAGGAAGATTATGACATAGCTTTGAATGCGATTGGGGGCTCTGCGGGGATTCAAGCAACATTCACCATCCTGAAACGGGGAAAGAAACTTGCCCTGGCCAACAAAGAATCCCTGGTTATGGGTGGACACCTGGTGCAGAAAATCCGGCGTCCAGGGCAAATCATTCCAGTAGATAGCGAGCACTCGGCGATCTTCCAGGCTCTGGGAGAACATCCTCTGTCTGAGGTGCAAAAGCTCATTATCACGGCTTCAGGAGGCGCTTTCAGAGATTACCCCTTAGAGGATTTTGAGTTCATCACTCCGGCGATGGCGCTCAAGCATCCCAATTGGGATATGGGTGCCAAAGTCACCTTGGATAGCGCCACGATGTTTAATAAAGCCCTGGAAGTAATGGAGGCTCATTGGCTGTTTGAGATACCCTTTGAGCAGATAGAAGCCCTAATCCATCCTCAGTCTGTGATCCACTCCTTAGTTCAATTTGTGGATGGGTCGCTCATGGCGCAAATCAGTTCGCCGGATATGAAGCTTCCCATCTTATATGCGCTCAGCTATCCTCAGCGCTGGAAGTCGCAGCTGGTTCAGACTGATCTTTTAAGTATCGCTTCCTTGAGTTTTGAGGCCATTTCCGCAAAGCGCTATCCCTTATATATGCTGGGGCTGGAAGTAGCGCAAGCGGGAGGCATCTTACCGACGGTGATGAATGCCGCTGCGGAAGCCGCAATGCACCTCTTTTTAAGTGAACTGATCAAATTCACAGAGATTTACGCGGTAGTGGACCGATGCATTCAAACGGCACAGCAGATCCCCGACCCCGATCTGGAAGAGATCATCCAAACCAACAAGACACAGTATGATAAGGTGTTGGCTGAATATAAATAATCTCAATTTTAAAAGGATAAAACATGGAATACACAAACTATGCTATTGATCAGATTTTGAAGCTTTGTAAAACACCCAGTCCTTCTGGCTATACCCACAGGGCGACTGCTTATTTGCAGAAGGAATTGGCAGACTTAGGTTTTGAGGCGCAGCTCTCCCGCAAAGGCTCGGTCTTGGCTACACTATGTGAAGGAGCTAATCCTTTGGTCTTGGCTGCTCATGTAGATACCTTGGGAGCGATGGTGAGAGCCGTGAAATCCAATGGTCGCCTGCGCTTTACCAAAATCGGAACTTATTGGGAAAACAACATTGAAAACGAAAACGTGATTATCCACACCAGAAGCGGCAAAGAATATACGGGAACTGTCTATATCAATGGCCCGGCGGCACATGTTTACAAAGATGCAGGAAGCAGCAAGCGAGATGATGAACATATGGAAATAGTCTTGGATGAGATCGTTAAAAGCAAAGAAGACACCCTCAAACTGGGCATTGCGGCGGGGGATTTTGTCTTTTTGGACCCACGAACCATCCTTACTCCTTCCGGTTTTTTGAAGACCCGGCATCTGGATGATAAGGCCAGTGCGGGCATCCTTTTGGCTCTGGCTAAGGCTGTGCATGATGGCAAACTCAAACCCACCCGAAAACTGAGCATCCTCTTTACTACCTATGAAGAGGTGGGACACGGTGCTGCTTCAGGGTTTCCGGCGGATACTGCTGAGATGATCTCAGTGGATATGGGTGCGGTGGGCGATGACCTGAGCACGGATGAATACCGGGTCTCGATCTGTGCCAAAGATAGTGGCGGTCCCTACGATTGGGAAGTAACCGATACCCTCATCCGCCTTGCCCAAGAGCATGACCTGCAATATGCTGTAGATATCTATCCCTATTATGGCTCGGATGTGGAAGGAGCCCTCCGTGCCGGACATGATATCAAGCATGGCTTGATTGGGCCAGGGGTCTTTGCTTCTCACGGTTATGAGCGAACCCATACGCAGGCTATCGAAAACACACTGAAACTCCTGGAAGCTTATCTGCAAATAAGCTGATTAATATCAATAACTTTGGAGCAGAAATTGCACGTATACAGACAAAGACTTTTGTGAGAGGAAACACATGCGCATATATATTTTAACCTTGTTGATAGTAATTTTGAGCCCAATTGCCCTCAGTGCAGATTTACCGGAATGCTATCATACTTATGATGAGATTAGCACAATGCTGTTTGATTTGGAACAGCAGTACCCCAATATTGCCAAAGTGCACGTGATAGGCTATTCTCAAGAGGAAGAATTGCCCATCTACGCCATGCAGATATCCGCCGATGTGGAAGGCAGCTGGGAGCGCCCGGCCTTGCTCTTTGTAGGGCAAGTGCATGCCGAGGAAGTATTGGGCGTGGAGATCACGCTCAGTAATATCGAGCAGATCCTTGTGCAGCATAATCAATTGCCTTATGTTCAGTGGCTCAACCAGCTGGATAGCTGGTGGATTCCCACTCTCAATCCCGAAGGTCATCAAGTCGTGACCTCCAATCTTGACACTTCCTATCGCAAGAATAAACGAGATAACGATGGCAATGGCTTATTTGATTTCTCTCCTCTGGTAGGTTATGACATCGATGGCGTGGATATCAACCGCAACTTCGATTTTAACTGGTGTCATGGAGATACCTTGATGCAACCAGGGGGCACAGAGGTCTATGACTACTATCGGGGACCAGCGCCGATGAGTGAGAGCGAGATTCAAGCCATCAAGCAGCTGGCAGATGAAAAGAAGTTTATCTATAGCATCTGCTGGCACTCCTCACGCAGTGGAAATTTCTCGGAGAAAGCATACTATTCCTTCAATTGGAAGGATGTGCGTCCCTCTCCGGATTTTGCGTTTGCACAATCAATTGCACAGGGCGTTGCGTCACAGATTATGACAGAATCTGGCGTTCCCTATGAATACTATCCCAATGCCAGTCGCAGAGGGGCATTTCATGATTGGATGTACAAAGAGTATGGTGCCTTCCAACTGTTAATTGAGGTCGGGACTCGAAATCTCCAGCCAGATGAAGCTCTGATGCAGGATACGGTGCAACGCGCGACCAATGGTGTATGGTGGATGATGAACCGAGCTTTGCTGTATTCCTCTGCGGTACCCTCAAGCTCTCTACTTACCGGTCACATCACCGATGCCGTGACTGGCGAGCCGCTTGAAGCCGAGATTATTATTCCCCAGCGGCATGCTCCCTGGTTTACGCCCCGTACCAGTTTTGCTGAAACAGGACGTTATTATAAAGCTATACCGATGGGAAACTATACCGTGCAGGCGCGGAAAAAAGGTTACTGGGATGCCGTGCAGGAGAATGTTAATGTCAGCAATGGCAGCTGGACCATGCTTTCGCTATCCATGCAACCCAAGGCCCAAGCTCATCTATCCGGCGAAGTAAGAAGCAATGGAGAATTAATTCCGGCGCGCATCATAATCCATGATCTTGAGCCGGATACACTATTTGTAGATGGAGAGTATATCTATCAAGGATATGAAGGGATCTATGAGATCGAGATTCATGCCGAGGGCTACTATCCATATCTGGGGACAATTGAACTGCAAGGAGGCTTCCAGAGAATCTGTTTTGATCTCACTCCGGTTACTACCTTGTTTTCTGAGGATTGGGAAGAGGGAGACTCAGCTTGGGATATACAGGGGCCCTGGGTTCTGCAAGATGAACTCTCTGGATCCGGCTCGGCGATTACGGATAGCTGGGGCGGGAGTGGACATTATGCCCAAAATTGTGATGTAAGCATTACTACTCTAAACCAGATTGAGCTTCCGGCTGATTCCAATCCGCTGTTGTATTTTGATTCCCATCTCTATACGGAGTGGATATACGATCCAGTAACCGTGGAAGTATCGCAGGACGGCAGCGAGTGGACCGAAGTCTTCCGCAAGTCCGGACGTTATGATTGGTGGCAAAAGGAATATGTCGATCTCTCCGCTTTTGCCGGCGCTAATATCTATCTGAGATTCAGATTGCAGGATGATAGCATTGCGGAGGAACTTACAGACCCGGGCTGGACTCTGGACAATATCAACATTGTGATCGGCTCATCTACAGCCACCGACACTGAGGATCAGGTCAATGAAGCCATCCTGCCGGCTGCTCTCTATCCGAATTTCCCCAATCCCTTCAATCCCCAAACTACCATCAAGTATGCTCTGGCTTCTCCCAGTGCTGCGAAGATCGAAATCTTCAATCTCAAAGGGCAACTGGTAAGATGCTATGATCCCGGCATCCAGACTGCAGGTGATCATCTCTTTGTCTGGGAAGGCCGGGATGATAATGGTAAAGCCGTAAGCAGTGGCGTATATTTCTATCGCTTGACCGCGGGGCAATACCAGAGAAGTCGTAAGATGATCCTGATGAAATGATTTTGAATGAATAACTACCAAGTATTATAAGCCTCCGGATGGGGGCTTTTTTTGCTATTAGGGAAGAAAATTACCAGGTTATAGAAGCCCGAAAGTAGCATAGAAAGGGAAATATGACACGACGCTTGCAGGTCTTCCAGCTGGTTGGCGGCTTTATCTCTGCCACCCCAATACCAAAAAAGGGGATACCTTTCGGCATCCCCTATATACAATGAGGGATTTCTTATTGTTCGCTTAGTTTCTTATACTGCTGATAGCGCTCTTTGAAGAATACTTCGGAAAGCTTTTCAAATTTCTCAGCCCGTTCCGGGAAAATCCGGTGCAGGCGGCTATAGCGGTTTTCAGTTTTGATGAATTCACCGATACTCATCTTGGGCTCTTTACTATCCAGAGTAAGCGGGTTTTTGCCGGCTTCACGGTTCAGCGGATTGTAGCGGTACAAGAGCCAATAACCTGCTTCTACTGCAGCTTTTTCATGCTTTTGAGCCATAGACATATCGATCCCGTGGTTGATGCAGGGAGCATAGCCAATGACGATGGCGGGGCCGGGGTATTCTTCAGCCTCTCTGATCGCTTGCAGGGCTTGGTTTTTGTTTGCGCCTATCGCGATTGAAGCTACATATACGTAGCCATAGTTAATCATCATCATGCCCAGATCTTTCTTATTTGTGCTTTTCCCGGATTCGGCAAAGCGGGCGATAGAGCCCATGGGAGTAGATTTTGAGGCTTGACCGCCGGTATTTGAATAAACCTCTGTATCCAAGACAAAGACTTTGATATTCTGATTAGATGCCATTACGTGATCCAAACCACCGTAGCCAATATCATAGGCCCAACCATCACCACCGATAGCCCAAATCGATTTTTGGATCAGGTAATCTTTGAGCTCAAGTACTCTTCTCAATAGGGGAGTACAACCTTCACAGGCTTTGTCGATAGCTTCGGGCAGCAGGGATGTGATCTTGGCGGCGTTATCTTTAGCTGCCTGATCGATGGCATCCCAGTTTTCGAGACTGTAATTTATGGCGTCTTTTAGTTGCTGATCAATAGCTTTATCCTGCAGGGCAACAAGCGCAAGCTTCAGCTGTTTGCGATGTGAATTTACGGCCAAGCGCATACCAAACCCATATTCCGCATTGTCCTCAAACAGGCTGTTCGCCCAGGCAGGACCCTTACCATCCTTATTCTTGGTATAGGGAATTGTAGGGAAGGTGCCACCCCAAATTGAGGAACATCCCGTGGCGTTGGCGATAATCAAACGATCCCCATAAAGCTGGGTCAAGAGCTTGATATAGGGCGTTTCACCGCATCCGGCGCAAGCCCCGGAGAATTCCAGCAGGGGTTGTTTGAACTGACTACCCTTGACGGTGGTAACTTTGTAATTTGCCAGCACATCATTGGGCAATTCTTCAAAGAATTCATAGTTAGCCTGTTCTCCAGCTTCCCGCTCTTCTTCGATTGGGCTCATCGCCAAGGCGTTTTTGGGGCATTCATTTACGCATACGCGGCAGGATTGGCAATCGTCGATGTATATCTGGACTTTGTATTGATAACCGGCAGCGCCCATGGCTTTGAGAGTCTTAAAGCTCTCAGGGGCGTCTTTGAGATCGGTTTCGGTCATCAGTTTTGCCCGGATTGCGGCATGAGGACAGACAAATGAGCACTGGTTGCACTGGATACAGTTTTCCGGGATCCATTTGGGCACGGCAGGAGCAACGCGGCGTTTTTCCAGCTTGGCTGTTCCGCTTTCGACATAGCCATCCAGAGGCATTTGTGACACCTTGATCTGATCACCTTCTTCCCGCATGACGGGTTCGATCACGTTTATTACAAAGCCGGTAGAGCCTTCCGGAACCAGTTGTTTGCGGGGAGTGCAGCGATCTGGCACACTCTGGGGAACATCTACTTCACGTAGCGCTTCGTTCACCTTATCCACGGCGTTGAGATTCATCTGGACGACATCGTCACCTTTGCGTTCATAAGTTTTTTTGATCGATTCTTTGATCAGCTTGATTGCTTCTTCCCGAGCCAGCACGCCTGAGATCAAGAAAAAGGCAGTCTGCATCACGGTATTTATTCTCCCGCCCAGTCCTACTTCTTCGGCAATCTTGAGACCATCGATATTGTAAAACTTGATCTTACGCTGAATGATGGTTTCCTGCATTTCGCAGGTGAGATGATAGAAAGCTTCCTCGCGAGCCCAATTGGAATTGAGCAGGAAGACACCATTTTCCTTGATTCCATCCAGCATATCGAATCTGCCGATAAAGGCCTGATTGTGACAGGCTACAAAGTCTTCCTTGGTTACCAGATATTGACTATGAATGGGTTTTTGGCCAAAGCGCAAGTGGCTGCGGGTGATGCCTCCGCTCTTTTTACTGTCATACTGGAAATATCCTTGCACATACAACTCAGTGTTGTCGCCGATAATCTTGATGCTGTTTTTATTTGCACCCACGGTACCATCGGAGCCCAAGCCCCAGAATTTGCAAGAAATGGTGCCTTCGGGAACGGTGGAAATTTCTTCATCAAGGGGCAGAGATAGTTTGCTTACATCATCGTCTATACCCACAGTAAAGCCGTGGAAGCCATCTTGCTGGAGATGCTTATAAACGGCCAGCACCATAGTGGGGGTAAATTCCTTGCTGGAGAGGCCATAGCGTCCACCGATCACCTTGATGGCTTTGCCCTGTAGTGCTGAGACTACATCAAGATATAAAGGTTCGCCGATTGATCCCGGTTCCTTGGTGCGGTCTAAAACGGCAATGCGCTTCACACTCTGGGGTAGAGCGGCCAGGAAATGCTCTTTACTGAAGGGACGATATACCCGCACTTTGACCAAGCCGAGCTTCATCCCGCGGGTTTGATTCAGGTATGCGATGGTCTCCTGCACGGTCTCGCAACCGCTACCCATGGCCACGATTACATCTTCGGCTTCAGGGTCACCCTCATAGTCAAAGAGTTTATAGTGGCGACCAAGGGCATTGCCCACTTCATCCATATATTCCTGAATGATGGCCGGAGCCTTTTGATAGTAAGGATTCACGGTTTCGCGGCCTTGAAAATATACGTCAGGTCCTTCCTGACCGACTTTCACCCGGGGTTTATCCGGCGTAAGAGCACGGGCTCTAAATTCTTCCACCAGTTTATGATCCAGGAAGCCTTTCATGGTGTCATAATCAACCACATCTATCTTTTGCAGTTCATGCGAGGTCCTGAAGCCATCGAAGAAAACGAGGAAGGGAATTGAGCTTTTCAAAGTTGCTAATTGACTTACTATACCCAAATCCATTACTTCCTGCACACTATTGCAGGCGATGAGAGCAAAACCGGTATTGCGGGCGCTCATTACATCTGAATGATCGCCAAAAATCGAGAGCGATTGTGCTGCCAGAGAGCGAGCTGAGACATAAAAGACGGTGGGTAACATCTCGCCGGCAATCTTATGCATATTGGGCAGCATCAGCATGAGGCCTTGTGATGCGGTAAAAGTAGTGGTTAGAGCTCCAGCAGAAAGAGCTCCATGCACGGCACCGGCGGCACCGGCTTCGGATTGCATTTCCATCACATCTACGGTGGTGCCATAGATATTTTTGCGATCTTCCGATGCCCAGGCATCGGCAAGTTCACCCATCCCGGAAGACGGAGTAATGGGGTAGATTGCTGCTACCTCATTAAAAGCGTAGGCCACATGTGAGGCTGCGCTATTTCCATCCATCGTAGCTTTTTTTTGTTTAGCCATTATGGTAAACTCCTTATGTTGTTTATTTTAGATAACATTCACCTATTTGTTTCATACAATTCTTGAGGCGGGTTTATGTCAATGAAAATCGTTTTTGGGAAAGAACTTGCCCCTCGAGACTGTTCAAAAGCACCACCATCTTAAACCGATTTTCCTTGCTTTCTTTGAGAACAGCAGGTCGACATTTCAGATAGCTTTATGCGGTTTCTTTGCGCTGTTTGCCTGCAGAATGGTCAAATAGTCGTTTTATCGTGTTTAAGAAGCTTAAAATGCTGTTGTAGCCGGCGACTAAAGCCGACAGGAATTCATCTTATTTCCTGGTTCTTATAGCATGGGATACGGTGGCTAAAGCCGACCGCCTATCATCTTATCCATTTAATCGCTCGCCATCTCCCCGAAATGAGTAGGCGGTACAGCGACCACCTGTACAAAAGTACCATCTCGCCATCTCACTCACCACTCTACCACTACCATCTCTTTATAGCCCAATAGCATAGCTTGAGCATTGCGCCTCGCAGGCGTATTGGTGGCGTAATGGTGGAGCATTGCAAGTAAGGTAGACACGGCCTCCTGCCGCGTGTCCAATAAGCACGAGCACTTACCGTAATTAGAACCATAAAAAGGGGCACAGAATATGCGCCCCTGTCTTGAAAACAAAGGGATAGAATTTAGTCAAGAGTAGTCATATAGCTTAGCAGGTCGGCAACGCGGCAGGAATAAGCCCATTCGTTATCGTACCAACTCAGGATTTTTGCCATTTTCCCTTTGGTGTAGGTAGTTCCGCTATCAAATACCGAAGAATACGGATTGCCAACGATATCGACAGAGACGATTGGCATATCAGTATACATCAGAATACCTTTCAGATAGGTTTCTGCAGCTTGTTTCATCGCTTGATTGATCTCTTCTTTGCTGGCGGCGCGGGCCAGATTCACGGTAAGATCGACCAGGGAGCCATCGGGTGTGGGCACTCTCACCGCCAGGCCGTCCAGCACGCCGTTGAGTTCGGGAATCACCAATCCAATTGCTTTGGCCGCCCCGGTGGTGGTGGGGATCATGCTCATAGCGGCGGCGCGGGCGCGGCGCAGGTCCGGGTGGGGGAGATCGAGGATGTTTTGATCGTTGGTATAGGAATGAATAGTGGTCATAAGTCCACTTTCAATGCCAAAATTATCGTGCAGCACCTTGACGACGGGAGCCAGACAGTTTGTGGTGCAAGAGGCATTGGATATGATCTGATCAGAGGCCTTGAGACTTTTGTGATTTACTCCAATTACGATGGTGGCATCCACATCATCCTTGGCTGGGACGGTCAGTATTACTTTCTGAGCGCCGGCTTTGAGGTGTTTCCCGGCTTTTTCGCGGGTTCTGAAGAGACCGGTGGCTTCTACCACAAATTGTACTTCCAGATCCTTCCAGGGCAAAGTCTCAGGGTCCTTTTGGCTATAAATCGGGATCTTTTTGCCGTTAACAATAATATTATGCTCATCATGCGCCACTTCACCAGCGAAGATCTTGTGCACACTATCATATTTGAAGAGATGTGCCAGGGTCTTGGCATCGGTGAGATCATTGATCGCTACTACATCGATTTCAGGATAGTATTTCAGTAAAGCTCGAAGCACAAGGCGGCCGATGCGCCCAAATCCATTGATTGCTACTTTTGTCATTTGAATCTCCTTTACAGTAAGATGCTGTTATTTGCGCTGCCCGAAACCAGGCAGAAGTCCTTTACTGTTTGTTGCATTTTGTTTTCTGCCTTGATCAGCCATTTGCGGGGATCAAATTTGCTCTTATTGGGCACATACACTTTGGGGTCTACATCCGGAGGACAGACAATCGCATACTTCTCTTTTTCCCAATAAGCTTGAATCTCACGAGCCATGTCCATCTGATAGTGGGTGTCTTTATTGATCTTGACCACACCGTTTTTGATGGCCTCACGCTGTTGAGCGTCCGTAAGACCGCTGGCTCCATGCAAGACCAAACCACGTTCCACGCCGTTTTTGATCAAGAGATCGTCAATTTCTTTTATCAGATCCAACCTCAGCACGATGTTTTCGCCTTTGGTGACTCCGTGATTGGTACCCACGGAGGCTGCAAAGAGATCCACATTGGTCTTTTTCACAAATTCCAAGGCCTCATCGGGATGGGTATAGAGCTCAGTATCCGATACGATTTCATCTTCTGTGCCCTTGATATGACCAATCTCACCCTCGACCAGGATGCCGTGTTTGTGCGCAACATCCACCACTGCTTTGGTTACACGGATGTTTTCGGCCAGCTCTTCTTTGGAAGCATCGATCATCACCGAGGTCACCAGCTTGTTTTCGATGCAATAAACGATGAAATCAAAGTAATTGGGAGTGGCATGATCTATATGCAGGCCAATCCCGCATTTGGGAAACTGCACAGCAAAAGTCTGCACCATTGTCGAGATCATTCTCGCCCCAGCTTTCATATCCTGGCTTTCTCCCGCAGCATACTTGCAGGCACCGGAACTCATCTGTAAGAGTCCATCACTGCCAGCACTATTGTACCCTTGGATGATAGCCCGGATCTGGGTGTCGAACACAACGTTTGAAGCCATGATGCCAAAACGATTCTTCTTTGCTTTATGGAAAACTTCCATGAGCTGCTTTCCGCTTAAAAACATGATATTCCTCCTTTGAGTGTTATCATTTATTACTTTAGCTTATTATTATCGAACTCAAAATAGAGTCAAGAGAAATCTTTGAAAATCCCGCGGAAACTGATTGGAGACTGTTCAAAAAGCACAACTATCTGAGGCTGCTTGCTTGTTTTCAGCGTTATACACACAGCGAAGGTCTCACACAGATTACACGGATTTCACAGATTTATGGGTTATTCGTTATGCGTTATCCGTTATACACACAGCGAAGGTCTCACACAGATTACACGGATTTCACAGATTATAGGTTATGGGTTATCCGTTATCCGTTATGGGTTATGCGTTATCCCCGAGTCCCTACCAGATCATCTCTGTCAAGGCTTCCTACGGTTTTGCCTGGATACTTTTCCCCATGGTAGATCGGGGTTATAGATTTTTCAGATCTTTTGCATGGCGCCTTTGTGCTCAAAAACGACAAGGTCGAATAGCCCGATAAAGCATATTCTCTTTCTTTTCAGATCAAACTAAGTTATGCTGCAGGATAGTAATAATATTTGTTTTTAGCCAGCCTTGGTTTATCTTATTTACGTGTCCCAAACTCTAATATTATGCTTTGTGCTCATGGCACAGGGAGGTTACCATGAAAAGGATACTTTGTTTTTGTGTAATCTTACTAAGCTTGAGTCTGGCAAATGCCCAGATTCCGGTAGACTTAGAGATAACTGACGTTTTTGCCATGAGTGTATTTGGTATTTTGCAAATTGAAAACAATACCACAGAAACGATAGAATGGTATTTCCCCAGTGCAGCCACTTTTGATCTCATGGTAGATGGCATCCCCTCAGCGGTTGCGTATCCTCAAGTTCCCACTTGGATAGTGATCGAACCCGGAGAAATATACCAATCAGAGGTAGCGCATTACAGTATGTCCCCATATTATCAAGGTTACCATGTTGCTCAAATATATGTAGGAGGGAACTCTACGGTTACATTTGGTGACCAGGTTAGTTTTTTTGTACCCTTAAATGACAGTGAATATTGGGAATTGGAATACACGTTGAATCTTGATGTAATAAGTGCTACGGAGGTATCAGGCCTTCTTGAGATGCACAATCCCGCAGCTCTGACCTGGGACTACATTTTTCCAAATTTGGATGTAGCCGAGATCTGGATTGATGACCAACCAGCCGAATCTATACCTTTCCCGTTTGTTTGGGAGCTAATTATCGAAGCTGGGACTACACAGTATGTACCGGTTTACAGTTGTTTCAGTGATACTCTTAGTGAAGGCACCCATTTAGCGACTGCACACCTGCTCATACCAGGATCTCCTCAAGTGGGAGAAGGAGTCTCGTTCAATATTGGGCCAGTACAAGTATCCGACCAATTGCTGCCAGCCGTTTCACCAATGAAAGTATATCCAAATCCCTTTGACCGTGAGATAGCTTTGGAAATGAAAACCAATGCTAATGCTCCGCTTTCTTTTAGCATATATAATCTTCGGGGCCAGAAAGTTAGAGAACTGCATGTAACCCCGCAAAATGGAATTGCCAAAGCACTCTGGGACGGTCGTGACGAGAGCGGCAAAACCCTGGCCCGCGGAGTATATATCCTCAAATCTTCAAATCCCAAACCGGGGATTACAAAGAGAATCATTAAGCTTTAATTAGTGTCCAGGAATACTCTGCAACGTTCGCAGAATGCCGCCCCTCACGAAAAGCCAGGCTCGCAGGCGATGCGTTTGAGGCGATTCATGTTGCCTCACTTTTGTTTAATAGATGCATAGTCCAGCCAAGGATATCCTCGCACCCACTGGTATTAAGGCGATAGTGCAGATACTGACCCTTATGGGTAGCATATATAAGCCCTGCTACACGCAGAATCATCGGGTGTTTAGTTAAATACCTGAAGATGCAATCAGCTCTTCCCAGCAAGATAAAATGCAGCTTGAGCTTATAAGCCGCTCATTTTCCTCCTTTCGCTGGGATCATCAAAGACAATTTTCCGAGGGTCGAACTGCTTGGGGTCATAATCCTTGCCGAACCAATCTGCGATAAAATCGAATTCTTCATTTTGGGGATCTTTCAGGATATCCATGGACCGGTAGTATTCATCTATCCCTCCGCAATCTTCAGGGGGACAGGCCATCCTGCCGGCTACACACAGAGGATACTCTTGTTGAGGCTCTCGCGGGAGGATCTTTTCCAGCACTACGCTGTGCACCCAATCATCACCAAAATCGTAGCGATAAGTAAGTTTTGGGTGTTCTAAAGAGATATAGTCCTTGATCTTTTCTTGCACACTCTTTAGATACTCATTCCCTTCAGGGATGCCGATCTCGATATAACCAGGAGATCCTGCAGAAGGGATAGTAAAGAGATGTAAGTGATAATCCATCCAGCCCATGGCATCCTGGATGGCCACATGCAAATCCCAAAAGCTATAGCTTTCCGGCACTTGGATTCTTCTCCAGATTGGTGGTTTGCTGTCTTTTAAAGTGATCTTAAACTGATACACATTCTTAAATCTTTGAGCCACGTTTACCTCCTCAGGTTTAATGGTCTGTATACTGAATTACTATCCCGCATCTGTAAACGATGCAGTGGCATACGGCAGCTGCTGATGAGCAAATATCTGTATCATCAGGTTATCGTTCATAGTATCTGCTACGCCTAAAAACAATAATTATAATAATCAAGTATTTGGTCAAGCTTTTTTATTGCTCCAGGATTGGAGATTGTTCAAAAAGACCTGATCTATCTCCACTAAGTCATCTCATTCGGATGATGAAGAAGGTCTCACACAGATTACACGGATTTCACAGATTATAGGTTATCCGTTATCCGTTATGGGTTATGCGTTATGCGTTATACACACAGCGTAGGTCTCACACAGATTACACGGATTTCACAGATTATAGGTTATCCGTTATCCGTTATGCGTTATGCGTTATGCGTTATCCTTGAGTCCCGTAGGTCTCACACAGATTACACGGATTTCACAGATTTTTTTATAAGGAGAGGTTATCCGTTATCCGTTATGGGTTATACACACAGTGAAGGTCTCACACAGATTACACGGATTTCACAGATTATAGGTTATGCGTTATGCGTTATACACACAGCGTAGGTCTCACACAGATTACACGGATTTCACAGATTATAGGTTATCCGTTATGCGTTATGCGTTATCCCCGAGTTCTGTAGGATGGCATTTTACATGAAACGCTAGGCGTAATTTAAGCAAAAAAATCCCTCCTGAGTCTGGAGCTCAGTTTTTTTTATGAGCACCAAGCACATCCCGCAGTCTGCAAAATCATAATATGTTTAAAACATATAGTTTTACATGCGTGCTTAAGCCACTAGATAAGATTTGTAAGCCTTATCAAGTAGGCCTGTCACAAACGGTAGTTCATAAAGAACTCTTGACCATGTTTAGAGCGGCTTATTACAAAAGTAATAGTCCAGTATGCCGTCGGTCTTCTTAGGGTTGCAAACTCGCTTAGAAAGCTTGGATGCTGTTGGCAAAATAATCAATTTGAATTCTGTGTCAAGCAAAATCGTCTAAATATTTTTGTCTGCAGAAACTTGATGCTCAAAATGGATGGATTTTGGGTCATCGAATACCTGTTCAAGAATAGAAAATGCAGCTTCTTTTCCCATCTTCTTTGCAATGCGTTGAATATTTCTAAGGTCTCGAGCCTGTGCTTCTATGGGAACGTATTCTGCCGTTAACTCCTTGAAGTTTTTTCCCTCTTTGATTATCATATATATGGCAATAGACAGTTTTCTTGCTATGGCAATCACTGCTTTTTGTGTGCTTTTACTTTTTTTGAGTTCGAAGAACTTGCAATTGAAATAAGTACCCTTACATCGGGTTGACGCAAGCGCTACTTCTACCAAAAGGGATCTAAGATAATGTTGTCTCACATGAATCCTTCCAGAAAGATTTTTGCCAGCACTTTCTTTTTTGCCAGGCGCCAGACCGCACCAAGATGAAAAATGTTTCGAGTCAGGGAAACTACTTAAATCTGTCCCAATTTCACCTACCAATAGAATGGCAGACCTCTTAGAAAAACCCGGAATCTCGATAAGACGATTTACTATATTTTCTCTCTCGGTATTGTCCATAACCATTTTTTCAAGTTTGGCTTCAATAGTATCGATAAGAACGCCTAATCTTTGTTCCTCTTCTAAATGCATGATAAGCAACTCTCTATCTGATTTTTTAACATTACCTTTCAGTGCTTCATAAATCTCATCTACTTTTTTATTTAGGGGAGCATGCATGCGAAGCTCAAGAATATCTTTGTTTAGTGGCTTGTTATGAGCTATACAATGAAGAAGGAATCGCCCAGATACACCAAATATATCGGACATACAAATTGCTATTCTGATTCCACAACTGGTAAGAATATCATGGATTTGTTGCCTTGAGCGCGTTCGGCTCTCAACTAAAGATTTTCGGTAGCGAACAAAATCTCTTGTTTGCCTTGTTTTTGCATCTGGTATAAAACTATGTGTAATAAGCTCATACCTTGTGATTCTGGCTATCCATTGGCTGTCTTTTTTGTCTGTCTTTTTGCCTGGTATGTTTTTTATATGGCGTGCATTGTAAAGATGAATTGCGACATTTCCTTCCAAAATATTCAATACTGGCCTCCAATACTTGCCAGTACTTTCCATTCCAACTACAGTGCATCCATTACTAATAAGCCAAGTTAGCATTTCTTCAAGACCCGATTTTACTGTCCAGAATACATTGTAATAAAAGCGAACTTTGTTACCCTCTGATTTGGCAAGGGTTATATTCACTTTGTCTCGGTGTACATCAATTCCGGCACAAATATGATTGACAACTTCGTGCCCCTCAAATACTGTTGTCTTATTGATCATGGCTATCTCCTAATTATTATCGATTGGGGATAGCCTTCATTATATCAGCATTTTGTAAACAATTTTTTGATTGTGTCAAAAGAGAAATCAGCGCAGGCTCGGCGAAGCAAACGATGGGGCGTTTCATTCCCGGTTGCGAAATTCGTTTCATGTGGGTTTAGATAGCACCGCGATACCCAGGATCACCACCCTGAGTTCCATCGGAACAGCATTTTAGATCTTGTGCATAACGCATAACGCATAACGCATAACGCATAACGCATAACGCATAACGCATAACGCTATTACTATAGATGGTTGAACAGTCTCAGGATTAACTTCGAGCCATTCTGTGCAAATCTACTTGACACAGATAGCTTGATCTATTATGCGTAATATCAGGAAGTGATACTTTTGTGAGGTAAGGATGCACATCAAAGAAGCCCAGTTATACCAAGAGATCATCGGCAACGCAGCCGAATACTTTGCTGCCAGAGCAAAGCCCTCCAACGTTCTCAAATACTCCCGTTTTTTCCGGGAAGGTTACGATGCCTGGGGTAATGACGTCAGCGAGATCAAAACCATGGTCGCTCAAATCCAGTCAGCCTATCCGGATTTGAGTGTTTCGCAGCTTCTCGAGCTGGGCAATTTACTCTTTCAGCATGGGAAGTATGAAATGGGGAATTTGGCCATCATGTTGCTGGAGACGAGGCTGAAGGATAGCGATAAAGCCTGTTTTGAGGGCCTTAAAATGTGGTTTGATTTTGGGGTGGGAAATTGGGCTCATGCGGATTACTTGTGTAGCAGAATTACACCTTGGTTTTTACAGCAGCAAATAGTGGGCTTGCCGGAATTGCGTCCCTGGTTAAGCTCGGCATCACGGTGGACACGCCGGGCAGCTGCCGTAAGCTTGATCAAGGTAAAGCGGCAGGAGAAGGTGGAGGACTTGCTTTGCTTTATCGAACCGCTGCTGACGGATCCAGAACGCGTGGTACATCAGGGCACAGGTTGGTTGTTACGGGAATTGTGGAAGGTGCATCCCCAAAAAGTAGAAGACTTTCTCTATCTGCATCGCAATACGGCAGCGCGCTTGATTATCCAATATGCCACGGAAAAACTGAGTAAGGAAGAACGACTGCGCTTCCGCAGAGATAAGAAGGGAAAAATAGCTTGAAGGATTATCAAAAAAACCATGATAAGATGAGTAAACATGCTAATGGAGCAAATTATGTTCTCGAACCGGCCGCGTCAAGCAAGAGCTAAGAGTATCATGCACAAGACTCTTTTCTTTTATTTGTTTATAATCGCTTTCTGGAGTATGCATGCGGAAGTTATCAACATCGGAAGTGGAAACACGATCAATCAGGGACTGCCAATCGAGCCTTTGGCACGCTTTAGCTATACGCAGCAGCTATATTACGGCACTGAGATCGGGTTCTCCGGCACAATCACCGCCTTGGGTTTCCCCTACCAAGTGCAGAGCAATCTCTTTTATAATGGGAACAAACACTGGCGCATCTATCTGGGGCATATTGATCAAACCGCAATGCAGGAGTGGATCCCGGTCAGTGGGTTAAGCCTGGTCTATGATGGGATCTTGGCTGCCGATTATTTCGATGCCGGTTTGCCTGGCAGTGGCTGGTTGAACATCCCTTTACAGGAGAGCTTTATCTACGATGGCGTGAGCAATCTGCTCATCGCCGTAGATGAGAATACAGACGGGATGGGCTCCTCCAGTGATGACTTCTTTTGTACTGAGATGAGCACGGTGCGGGCTTTGAACTTTCAGAGTATGACAGAAAACCCCGATCCGGCCAACCCTCCTCTGACCATATATCCCAAGACCGCGCTGGCGAATCTCAGATTGTATTTTGGGGGAGAAACTCCGCCCGAAGCACCGCAAAACCTCTATGGTTACTATGCGGATGGAGCGATCCAGCTATATTGGGAGGCACCTCAAACGGGGGAGGTACAGGCTTATCGCATCAACCGTGACGGCGCCTATTATGCCGAGAGCGCAGAGCTTGCTTACTGCGATGAAGCGATTATGCACGGCTCTGTATATAGTTACAATGTCCAAGCAATTTTTGGAGATGCTGAATTATCCCCGATCTCAAATACCGTCCAGATCGAGGTGCCGGATGAGGGTGTAGATATATTTCTCAATGAGGGCTTTGAGGGATGCCTGCCCTTTGCTCAGGAGATCCCGCGCTTTATCAATCTGGATCAGGATGGATCACCGACCTGGAGTTGGGATAATGTGGATTTTCCCCTTGAAGGCACGGCCATGGGGTGGCTGGTTTTTGCTCCTGCCCTCACCACGCCTCCTTTAACCGAGATTTCCGCCGCTTCAGGCACCCAAATGCTGATGTCTGCCAGTGCTTATACTCCGCCCAATAATGACTGGCTGATCTTCCCCAATCTACATCCGGGTGATAGTGGCAGCTTGAGTTTTCAAGCCCGGAGTTTTACTTCAGCCTATGGTTTGGAGCGGCTCAGAGTGCTGCTTTCTACCTCGGATACTGCTGGGGAATCTTTTACTTTGCTGCATGCAGAGCCCTGGCTTGCCATCCCCGCCACTTGGACTGAGTATGAGTTTGATCTGTCACAATATGCTGGGCAGGATTTGTATCTGGCTCTAAACTGTGTATCTTTGGATGCCTTTGCGCTCTTTATCGATGAAATCAAAGTAAGCGGGATTGGTGGTAATTTGGGGCTTCCGGATGTCCCGCAAGTGCAATTGAGAGCATATCCCAATCCCAGCAAGGGTGATTTTTGCCTCAAGAGCGAGCATTTTTTTGATCTTACGATCTACAATATTCGCGGGCAAAAAGTAAGCACGGCCAAAGCCATCAAAGAGTTTGATGCCAGTTCGCTGCAGCTATCCTCCGGCATCTATCTGCTGAAAATAGAGCAGGATGGCAAAAGCTACACTCAAAAACAGGTGATCCTACCCTGAATGAATCCCGTTGAAGAGCTGATTGAGCGGCTGCAAAGCGATAAAAGACATCGCAATACCATAGTCTCAACCTGGATAGTGGAGGCCAAAGAGGCAGAACGCACGGATTTCCCGGCCGCCCTCAATCCTATCTTGACCGAGATTCTGAACACGCAAGGGATTTCCGGATTATATACTCATCAGGCTGAGGCCATTGAATATATCTTGCAGCAGCAAAACGTGGTGATCAGCAGCCAGGTAGCAAGCGGGAAAAGCCTGTGCTACCAATTGCCCATCCTCAATGCTATCATAGATAATCCTGAGGCAAGAGCACTTCTGATCTATCCCACCAAAGCTTTAGCGCAAGATCAGGCGCAAAAGATGGCAGCACTCAGTTCGGCGATCAGAGCGCAAACCGGCAGAAAGATCAAAAGTGCTGTCTATGATGGGGATACGCCTTCAGCAGCACGCTCTCAGATCCGCAGGCAGGCAAATATCGTCTTTAGCAATCCTGATATGCTGCATTTGGGCATTTTGCCCAATCACAGTCTTTGGGTGAATTTTCTGGCTCAGCTGAGATATGTGGTTATCGATGAAATCCACTATTATCGGGGCGTTTTTGGCTCGCATTTTGCCAATGTCCTGCGCCGGCTGTCCCGGCTCTGCCGACTTTATCGGAGCAGGCCCGTCTTTATCTGCACTTCAGCCACTTTGGCGAATCATCGCGAGCTTGCCGAAGCCTTGGCAGAAGTGGATTTTAAGCTGATCGATCAAGATGGATCGCCCAATGGCAAGCGCATCAATATGATCATCAATCCTCCCCTGGTGGATGCAGAATTGGGGATCAGACGCAGCAGCATGATGGAAACAAACACACTGGCACATTTAGCCCTGAGCTATCCCTTGCAAAGCATCCTGTTTAGCCTTACCCGGCGCAGTGTGGAAATGCTCCTGCTCCATATGCCGAATCAATATAGACATAGCATAGCCTCCTATCGCAGCGGATATCTGGCGACGAAGCGCCGGGAGATCGAAAAAGACTTGCGTGAAGGCAAACTCAAACTCATCATCTCCACCAATGCTCTGGAATTGGGCATCGATATTGGAGGTCTGGACTTGGCGCTGATCAACGCATATCCGGGGAGCATCAGTGCGGTCCGGCAAGAATCAGGCCGGGCCGGACGTAAGGCCAATACCGCAGCAGCTTTGCTGGTAGCAGGCAGCAGCCCCCTGGATCAATACATCTGCCGTCATCCTGAGTATTTGTGGGAAAACAATCCCGAACAGGCCTTGATTGATCCCAATAACACAGAGATCTTACAAAAGCAGCTACTCTGTGCCATCTCAGAGCTTTCGCTAAGAGAGGGCGAGAGTTTTGGCAAGATGGACTTTACCGAGTTATCCGGATATCTGCAGATCTTGCTGGATGAAGGCAAAATCCGCAAGGTGGGTGATAAATATATGGGGATCATGGGGGCTTATCCTGCAGCTGAAGTATCCTTACGTAATGCCTCTAACCAGTTGCCGATCCTGGCAGAAGGAGAATGTATTGGCTATGTGGATCAAGCCAGTGCTTTTTGGATGACCCATCCCAATGCCATCTATCTGCATCAGGCAGAAACCTGGATCGTGAAACAGCTCGATCTGCAAAAGGAGCTGGTCTTACTCGAACCCATTACCGCCAATTATTACACGCAGGCTTTGCGGGAGACAGATTTGATCCTGAAGCATTTGAACCTGGTGCATAGCTTTGCATGGGGTAAAAAGTATTTCGGCCAAGTCAAGGTAGTATCTCAGGTTACCGGATTCAAAAAGATCCGCTTTGGCACGCTGGAAATCTTGGGAGTAGAAGAGCTGGATCTGCCTACGCAGGAATTGGATACTGTGGCTTGGTGGATTTCACTTTCTGGGCAGGTTGTGGAAAAGATTCGCCAGAAGGGATTGTGGAATAGCGATCCCAATGACTATGGGAAAGATTGGAATCGCATTGCAAAAGAGGTCCGCAAGCGGGATGGTTACCGTTGCGTAAATTGCCAGGCGCACGAAGAGGACAGAGCCTGGGACGTGCATCACAAGATTCCTTTGCGAAGCTTTAAGAGCCTTGAGGAAGCGAATGATCCCCGCAATCTCATCACCCTCTGCCCTCGCTGTCATCATCTGGCAGAACAGCAAGTTCACATCCAAAGCGGACTCTCCGGACTGGCATATCTGCTCCACCATCTCGCCTCCTTCTTTGTGATGTGTGATCCCAGTAATCTGGGGGTAAGCTTTGAACCTGAATCCGAACTCACTCAGGGTGATCCCATGATAGCACTTTACGACATGATTCCAGGGGGGATAGGTTTGTGTAGAAAACTCTATGAAATCCAGGATCAACTATTTAACGCTGCCTTGGAACAAATCTCTACCTGTCCCTGTGAATCAGGATGCCCGGCTTGTGTGGGTCCGGTTGCCGAGCGTGGGGAAGGAGCTAAGGCTCATGCTCAGGCTATTCTGGAAGAGCTGATTTTGAGCCGAACTTGAGCTCAAGACAAATTTCCCCTTTAGAGAGTCGTAATTTATTGATACATATCCATCGGCGAGGCTGGAAAACAGGATTCAGTGCCCATAATAAAAGACGGGACATATATCAATACATTAGCAGATATTTTGCTCAATCGAGCCCCACCATCTAAAAATATACAAGGCGCCAAATATGAACCCCAGCCCAGTCATAAAAGTTCTGAAAAGACGAAAAATGTAGTCCCCACAAAAAACTCATGTGCTTGCAGGACAAGTCTGTAAATACTCATAGTGGTAAAGTCTGGTCAATTTGGGCTACATTCGTTATTCTCTTTGGAGGAAGCCCCGTTGAGTGGTGATGAGTTGGGTAGATAAGATGATAGGCGGTGGTTTTAACCACCTTGCTCCGGATTCAGAATTGCAGACCAAGATGAATTCCGGTCGACATTAGTCACTGTATACCAGCGATCAGACCTTGGCAATAAGATGATAGGCGGTCGGCTTTAGCCACCGTATCCAAGCGATCAGATCAAGGAGATAAGATGAATTCCGGTCGGCCTTAGCCACCGTAAGCCAAGCGATCATACCTTGGCAATAAGATGATAGGCGGTCGGCTTTAGCCACCGTATCCAAGCGATCAGATCCTGGAGATAAGATGAATTCCGGTCGGCTTTAGCCACCGGCAAAAGCATTAATTTTTACATCTGATTCCTGGGAAGCCTCATCGCCGCAAAACTTATCCTGCTGTGGGAGGACATTCATATACTCACGGTATGCCAAGCATTATTTATGCTATCCTGGCCTAATTGCACACAGATAGAGTTAAACGGCCTGCAGCCTATAAGGTCAACTCATCACCCCCAAAAGCTCAAAATATTATTTGGCGTCGAGGGTTGGTAAAGTATGGGTTAACTACTTCTATTGCCGGTGGTTAAAACCAACCGGAATTCATCTTGATTCTTATAGTCTTTGATTTTGTGTTGCACCAAATATTCATTTCCTCTTTTGTGTTGCACATATTGCTGTTTGGTGCTACACAAATGGCGTTGGTTTGATTAGGTGAGTCACAAACCTACCCAACAATCTCAAACAGTTCCTTGAATAGGTATCTTGCAGATCGTCTGCCCT
>JARRCD010000122.1 GCA_029982875.1 Candidatus Cloacimonadota bacterium
AGCGCTTTCCGGAGCATCTACATCTCCATTGGCGATTACTGGTATGCTGACTGCTTGTTTGAGTTCTTTGATGTGATTCCAATTGCTTTTACCGGAAAACATCTGTGAGGTGGTGCGGGGATGTAAGCACAGGATATCGGCTCCACTATCTTGCATTTTCTTGCCGAAATCAAGAAAATTTGTGTTGTTGAGATCCCATCCGCTGCGAAATTTAACCGAGAGTTTGGGGCCTGAGGAGAGCACCTTTTTCACTTCCGAGACGATATTGGCTGCCCGGACAGGATCTTTCATCAAAGCAGAACCAGCGCCGCGCTTAACTACCTTCTTTACCGGGCAACCCATATTGAGATCGATAAAATCCGGCTTATATGGGAGCAGCTTTTCGGCAGCCTTTGCCATCACCAAGGCATCCGAACCAAAGATTTGCACGCCAAAGGGACGTTCGCTGTCTTCAAATTGGACATAATAGAGGGTTTTTTGCTGATTGCGGATTAAGCCATCGGCGCTTACCATCTCGCTCACCAGATAGTCAGCTTTCCAGTCCTTACAGATGCGGCGAAAAGCTTGATCCGAATAACCGGCCAGAGGAGCCAGATACAAAGGAATCTTAATCAAGATGGTATTTACTCTTGATCGCCGCTATATCCACATCGTCTATCTGATCCGGTTTCATTTTGGCTTTCGCGAATTCCAGGTAGAGACCGCTATCCAAAAAGAAATCCACCAGATCAGCATCGAGATGGCCATATTTAACCATGTTAGCCATGATATTTAGGGATTCGGCAAGGGTTTTGGGAGTTTTGTAAGGCCGATCTGCTGCAGTAAGTGCTTCAAAAATATCCGCCACAGCGATCATCCGGGATTGCAGGGGCAATTGCCCGTTTTTTAAGCCGCGAGGATAGCCTTTGCCATTGAGCGCTTCATGGTGTTGCGAGGCATATAAAGCTACATTCTGGTATTTTTTGGGGAAGCTGAGCTGCGAGAGCATTTCCCAGGAAACCGAGACATGAGAACGCATGATTTTGAGTTCTTCATCGTTTAGTGTGCCTCTAAGGATGCTGAGGTTTTTCTGGTCGGTCTCATCCAATATGTAGTAATGCTGAGAATCATATTCAAAGTCGATAGATGCCACTTCTCTCATGCGGGCGATATCCTCGTCGAGAACAAATTCTCCGCCTACATTGAGCTTCTGAATAAAGTGCGAAGCTTCCTCCATATAGCTTTCCGGATCTTGCACCTGAATGGGGAAATGCTCTTTTACGAAGCTTAGATACTCAGTCTCGGAAAGCTTTAGCCGCAAGTATTTGAGCAAGGTCTTGATATTATTTATGCGCGCTATGACCAGCTCTACACCGTCCATGATGCGCTCCAGCTTGGTGCTCTTGTCCATGACAAATTCTGGGGTGATAATTTTTCCCACATCGTGCATCCAGCCCGCCATCGAGATTTCCTTGAGTTCATTTGCGGAGAAATGCACATCGGCAAAATGACCACGATCAGTTTCATTGATCTTCTTGGCAATCATATCGGTGAGCAAAGCCACTTTTGTGATGTGGTCTGAGCTATATTTGCTCTTGCGCTCGATGGCGGAGGCGATGGAGCGCATAAATTCCATCAAGAGGTTTTCCAGGCTTTCGATCAGTTTGCGATTTGAAAGCGCAATAGCTGCCTGAGATGCCAAGGAGGAAAGCATGGCCCGGTGTTCATCTGTAAAGGAGCTTACTTTCCCATTTTCATCCAGGGGATTGATGAATTGGATCACGCCCAAGACCGTATCTTCATGGTCTTTTAAGGGGAGAGTAAGCATGGATTCACAACGGTAATTTGAGCTTTTATCAAAACTGATAGTGCCGCTGATATCGTATTCTTTGGTCTGGTATACATCATCGAAACAGAGTCCTTTTTTTTTGTGATATACAGCAGTAACTATATGGGAAAGTTCGGGATTACCGTGTTTGTCATAAAGAGGTACCGGTTTCCAATTCACCGGTCCGTGCGAGCCACCTTGACGCATTTGCATGGTGCCATTGTATATAATTTCAAACTCCAAGGCGGTGGCGTCATCATTCACCTTGTAGATGGTAGCGCCATCAGCTTTGGTAAAAGCCACACCTTCATCCAGGATCATATCAAAGATCTTGTCCAGATCGGTCTCACTGGAAAGAGATTCCCCGATTTTGGTGAGTTGTTGAATGTGTTTGAGCTGCTCTTCCGCCAGGGAGGATACGGTATCTACCACCATATTCAAGGTCTTGTTCACCTGCTTGTTTTTGCTAAAATCATATTTCATATTTGCCTCAAATTCGTTCGTATAACATGAAATGGGGATGATACCCCAAACGTGATTGTTCTTGTTCAAACCAAGTAACGATGTGTTCATCCAGATTAGGGAGGACTTGCATAGGATCATCCTGCAGGGATAAATAGTGTGGATTTTGTAAAAATTGCTCCACAATCCAGGCCGCATATTCCTTATGATCGGTAGAGATCTGGATTCGGGCTTTGGGCTTGAGGACTTCTGCCAAAGCACTTAAAAAATCCTGCTGGATCAATCTGCGGCGATGATGTCGCCGCTTTGGCCAAGGGTCTGGATGCTGGATAAAGACACCACTCAAGCTTTCTTTGCGAAAGTAATTTACGATGCTGGCATCAGCGTACTGGCACACCAGGCGGACATTGGGATTTGCTTCCTGGGAGAGTTTTTTCAGGCAATTGCGGATGCGCTTGGGACTCTTCTCCATACCGATGAAATTCCAATCTAAGTGATGCGCAGGATAGCGGGAGATGAATTCTCCTTTGCCGGAACCAATCTCCAAATACAAATCCTGCCGGATGGGGAAGACCTCGTTTAAGAAATCGCCCGCTTTGGCTTCGACCACAAAATAGTCACTGTCCGCTATCATCGCTTGAGCTATCCTCGTGCTTGAGTTTCTTTATTTCCATTTGCAGGATCACAAGATCTGCCAGAGACATCGCAAACCCGATGAAAACATAGAGGATGAGGCCATATAGAAAACTCGCATTCCAAAAACCCGAAGGTAATTCGATGGTCAACAAAGTGTATAATGCCGCCAGGTAAATACTGAATAATATAGCTCCCACCACACCAAACAGGATAGTCCTGATGCGAAATAGAAACTTGATGTAAAAGACATATCGCAAGGCAAGCAGGGTGAGCAGAGCATAAGTGAGATTGAGCAAAAACAGGGGAAATATACTGATTGGAGCCCGTATGGCTTGCAAAGACAGGAGGGCCAAAAGTGCGGAAATAACTATCGCCAGGAGATAGTGCCATGGCCAGGTGAGATATTTAAGGCTGATAGCTAATGTGCCTGTCACAAAAGCAATTCCCAAACTCAGCTGTGAAAAACTGAGCCCGCTTGCTCCGCTGTTCATTCCGGCCAACATAGAACCAATCCAGCTCGCTATCAGCGGAAAAACAAGGATCAATAGATACTGAATCTTAAATCTCTGCATTCTTTCCTCTTTGTATAAGTTACATTTTTATAAGTCGTGAGTGGTGCTTGATGTAGTTTTTCATTGACGACATCCACTATATTACAAACTTAACACACGGCATCAATATGTCAATAATAATCATAAGGAATTGGTGATAATCCATGCTCAGTAAACTGAAAGACCTACGCCAGAAATTAAGCAAATCCAAGGCTGGATTTATCGATAAAATCGCTGAAGCGGTGAATATCCGGAAGATCATCGATGAAGAACTCTTTGATGAGATTGAGGAGATTCTGATCAAAAATGACACCGGCACGGAGATGGCTGAAACCATATTGGATGCACTGCGCGAAGAAATCCGCACCGATAAGATTACTGATCCGGAAGTGGTGCAGATATATCTGGTGGATATCATGCAAAATATCCTCTTCAAAGACATCCCGGATGAAAACGACTTCTTTGAGCTACCGGAAGACATCAAGCCTTTCGTGATCGTCTTTGTGGGCGTAAATGGTACGGGGAAGACCACTACCATCGGCAAGGTGGCAAATCGCTTTGCTCAAGCTGGAAAAAAGGTGCTGATCGTGGCTGGCGATACTTTCCGCGCCGCCGCTATCGAGCAAGTAGCAATATGGGCAGATCGTGCCGGAGTGCAGATTTTGCGCTCGGAACCCAATCGTGATCCTGCCGCTGTGATCTACGATGGTGTGGTTTCTGCCAGAGCCAGGCAATACGATGTGGTGCTGATCGATACAGCGGGGCGTCAGCATACTAAAGAAAGACTTATGAAAGAGCTGGGCAAGATTGATCGGAGCATCAAAAAGGCCTGTCCGGAAGCTCCCCACGAAACTATCTTGGTAGTAGATAGCACCACCGGCCAGAATGCCATCTCGCAGGCTCTGCACTTCAATGAAGCTATCAAATTGACCGGCATCGCACTTACCAAGTTTGACGGTACTGCCAAGGGCGGCATTATCTTCAATATCAAACAGAATCTCCAGATCCCCGTCCGGCTTTTGGGCATAGGCGAAGGGATTGATGATATCGAAAACTTCCATACCGTGCGCTTTGTAAAAGCCTTTTTTGCTCCGGCAGAGGAAATAGAAGCAGAATAATGGACGCTTGTCAAGCCCTGGAACTGGCAGAGAAGCTGCTTGATATCCTGAAATCTGAGGATAGCGAAGGCGCCAAACTTATCCAGCAACGGCAATTACTGGAACAGATATACAAGACCTTGCTCGCCGATGTAACTCAGAGCTTTAACGGCCTCTTTGCCCGCATTCAATATTACCATGATAGTCATGAGACCCCCGAAGACATAGTATACCAGGTGAATGCGCTTCGGATCATGGCAAACAAGGCCGCCCACGGTGAATTGGAGCAGGTGTCTCCAGAGGCTATAGCTTCCGGAGCTCTGGGCATCTATAGATTGATCCAGACTCTGGCCGAGGGCTATGAACATCCCGAACTGGCCAGTTTACTTCAACAAGCCAAGCCCTTCCCCCGCCGAGAACATGCCAAAAAACAAAGCTTTCCATGCTTGCTCAAGAGCTGGCAATACCACAAATCCGGCGGCAGAATTGCAGGATTGGAGCTAAAAGCCATTACAGAAGATGGGGAAGGGGTGAGCATCTTGCTCAGAGACGATCAGCGGTATCCCCAAAAAGCCAAATACAGTAGCTTGGCACCCAGTTTGTGGCAATATGCCAATCTGTATTGTCACCAACTCAGCACAGTGGCCGGCAAGCCGAATTTCTTTATCGACAATCCCCGCACCCTGATTGTATTGGAGCCGGATTTCCTGGTCGATGCTTCATCCATCTCAGAATGCATAGGCAGCACCGGCATCTATCCAGAGCTATACCTTTTGAACCGACTCTTTTCCGAAAGGAGCAATGTTAAGATGCTGATGGGAAAGGTGATCAACAGCATGTTTGATACCCTGATTCACGAACCGGAGCTGGATTATCTTACGCTGTTTAAACGCTGCTTACACACCATGCCCATTCC
Source organism: Candidatus Cloacimonadota bacterium (assembly GCA_029982875.1). Taxonomy (GTDB): domain Bacteria; phylum Cloacimonadota; class Cloacimonadia; order Cloacimonadales; family Cloacimonadaceae; genus UBA5456. The sequence goes on from JARRCD010000122.1 coordinate 5,470, forward strand.
TATGGTAGGGATCGGGATTAAGAGTGCCAATACGATCTACAAGACTATCCAGGATAATCATCTGGATACGCTTACTAAGTTCTGTACTGAGATCAGAAACCATGATCTCTTGCTGGAACCTTCCTTTCTGTGTCCTGCTTATGGCTTGCAGGGGCGCCTGGACTTGCTCTATCATCACAAAAAAAAGTTTAGCATCGTAGAACTCAAAGGGGGCAAACCTCATCCGCATGATGTGTGGCCTGCTCAGATGTATCAGGTCGTGGCATATAATATGATCATCCGCCATGCTTATGGTCAGGCTAATATGGGTAGCAGCTCCATCCTTTATTCAGCCAGCAAAGATAAGCCTCTGCGGAATATCGCCAATATGCCTTTGCTGGAACAAAACCTCATGCTCTGCCGTAATCGCATTGTAGGCCTCATGCACCTGCTCAGCCTCAAGCCGGATGCTTTCTTTTCCTGGCTGGCCCGGCAAAATGGAGAGTCTTACAGCTCCTTCAGTCAGGAATACTTACAGCGTTTTAAGCGCATGAGACAAAGTATTGAGGACTATGAATACGAGTGGTTTTGCGCGCAAACCAGACGAGTGGTGCGAGAGATCTGGCAGATAAAGATCGGCTCGGATACTTCAGATAGCAATTTTGGACACAATGCGCTCTGGCGTAAATCCAGGTCTGAAAAAGAGGGTAAGATCGTTTCTGATCTGAAGATTGTAGAATATGATCAGAAGGAATTCCGGCTCGGCTTTACCAGCCAGATCGGGACAACTGATTTTCGGGTCGGTGATATCGTCGTCTTATATCGGCAGGACCGGCGCATAGATCAGCAAGAGATTATTCGGGGAGTGATCAATGCTTGGGATGAGCAGGGGATTACCCTGAGCATCAGGGGCGGGATCAGGCGAAAGCTGCTTTCCACGGCGCTTTGGGCATTAGAGCATGATGTGATCGAGAGCTTCTTATACAGCCCTCTTGCCGCACTTAGTGCTTTTCTGGAATCCCCCAAAAGTAAACGTGACCTTTATCTGGGGCTGCGAGAGCCCAAGGCGAATCAACCCCTCCCCGCTGCTACCGAAAAAGAACAAGTGTTGGCAAAGATGCAGGCAGCGCAAGAGCTCTTTTTGATCCAAGGCCCTCCCGGCACCGGCAAAACATCTGGTCTGATTGGCAATTATATCAGTCAACTTTTCGAACAGACAGAAAAGAAGATCCTCGTGCTTAGTTTTACTAACCGCGCCGTGGATGAAATCTGTCTCTGCTTAAAACAGCGGGATATCCCCTTTGTGCGTACCGGAAATTCTCAGCACATCGAAGCCGAATTGCTCTCCAATCTGGTAAAAGATAAAAGAATAGACGGAATAGCCGATATAAGGGACGAATCCGATAAAGAAGGTATGCGTATCGCCA
>JARRCD010000123.1 GCA_029982875.1 Candidatus Cloacimonadota bacterium
GCAAAATATATTGACAGATTCAGGCTTCCTGAGATAATGGGATAATGTAAAGTTTAATCTAATTCATTGCTTTCATGGAGGATAAATGACTGCAACTAAACGCGTTTACCTGTTTGGTAACGGAAAAGCCGAAGGAAAAGCCGAGATGAAGAACCTTCTGGGCGGAAAGGGGGCCAACCTCGCCGAGATGAATCTTATCGGCGTACCCGTACCCCCCGGATTTACTATCACTACCGATGCCTGCATTGAATACACCGAACTCGGTCAGGCTAAACTGCGAGAGTTGCTCGCAGACGACGTGAAACTGGCTGTGAAGCATGTGGAAGAACTAATGGGAATGCAATTTGGTTCAAATGAGAATCCCCTTTTAGTTTCCGTCCGCAGCGGGGCCAGAGCGTCGATGCCCGGCATGATGGATACCATCCTGAATCTGGGCATGAATGACAACGCCGTGCAAGGCATCATCAAAAAGACCCAAAATGAGCGCTTTGCTTGGGATAGTTATCGCCGCTTTGTTCAGATGTATGGCGATGTGGTTTTGGGCTTAAAGCCTCAGAATAAGGAAGAAGAAGACCCCTTTGAAGTTATCATTGACCAGATGAAAGAAGAAAAGGGTGTGAAAAACGATCTCGAATTGAGCAGCGAAGACCTCAAAAAGCTGGTCTCTCTCTTTAAAAAAGCCGTAAAAGATAATACCGGTCACGATTTTCCGGATGATCCCTGGGAACAGCTCTGGGGTGCTATCTTTGCCGTTTTTGACAGTTGGAATAATGATCGGGCTATATATTATCGCCAGATCAATGGCATTCCCCATGAATGGGGGACCGCAGTCAACGTCCAGGCCATGGTCTTTGGTAATATGGGAGATACCAGCGCCACCGGCGTAGCTTTCTCCCGTGATGCAGGCACTGGTGAGAATATCTTCAACGGTGAATACCTCATCAATGCCCAAGGAGAGGACGTGGTAGCCGGAATTCGCACTCCCCAGCAGATCACCAAAGAAGGCTCTCAACGCTGGGCAAAACTGGCCGGGATCAGTGAAGAAGAGCGCGCCGCCAAATACCCATCTTTGGAAGAAACCATGCCGGAGGTATATAAAGAATTATACGATATTCAGCATAAATTGGAACAACACGCGCACGATATGCAGGACCTGGAATTTACCATCCAAGAAGGTAAGCTGTGGTTGCTGCAAACCCGTAATGGCAAGCGCACCGGCTTTGCTATGGTCAAGATCGCCGTGGATATGCTAAACGAAGGCTTGATCGATGAAAAAACTGCACTGTTGCGGATGGAACCTGCCAAGCTCGATGAGCTTTTGCACCCTGTATTCAGTAAAGCAGCTCTGGCTAAGGCCCAGGTAATAGCCAAGGGCTTGCCTGCTTCACCGGGTGCTGCCACCGGTCAGATTGTCTTCTTTGCCGATGATGCCGATGCTTGGGCAAAACAGGGCAAACAGGTGATCCTGGTGCGCATCGAGACCTCTCCGGAAGATCTGCGCGGCATGAACGTTGCCAAGGGCATCCTTACCGCTCGGGGTGGCATGACCTCCCATGCAGCAGTAGTTGCTCGGGGCATGGGCAAATGCTGCGTATCCGGCGCCGGCAGCCTGGTGATAAATTACAAAGCGCGCACCATGACTGTAGATGGCAAAACCTTTAAAGAAGGAGATTGGATCTCGCTCAATGGCTCCACCGGTCAGGTGCTGAATGGCAAGCTTGAGACTCAGGATCCCGAACTCAGTGGTGATTTTGCTACCCTCATGGAACTGGCGGATAAATATACCAAGATGAAAGTGCGCACCAATGCCGATACTCCCAAGGATGCCAAACTTGCCCGCAATTTCGGCGCTGAAGGCATCGGTCTCTGTCGCACTGAACATATGTTCTTCGAAGGTGATCGCATCAAAGCAATGCGGGAAATGATCTTAGCCGATGATGAAACCGGACGCCGCCAAGCTCTGGATAAATTGTTGCCCATGCAGCGCAGCGATTTTGAGGGCATTTTTACTGCAATGGATGGCTTCCCAGTTACTATACGCCTTTTGGACCCTCCCTTGCACGAATTTGTTCCACATGAGGAAGCTGCTCAAGCGGAAATTGCCAAAGAGCTGGGTATCGATGTCAGAAAAGTGAAAGAACGCGTGGAATCCTTACATGAATTTAACCCTATGCTCGGACACCGTGGCTGCCGCTTAGGCAATACCTATCCTGAAATCACCGAGATGCAGTCCAGAGCTATCATCGAAGCTGCTATCAATGTCCAGAAACAGGGCGTAAAAGTAATACCTGAAATCATGGTGCCCCTGATTGGCACACAAGCTGAATTCAAATTGCAGGAAAGCATTATCCGGGAAACCGCTGAAGCCGTGTTTAAAGAAACCGGTCAAAAAGTGGAATACTTGGTGGGAACTATGATCGAGATCCCCCGCGCTGCTCTAACTGCTGACAAAATAGCTGAGAATGCTGAATTCTTTAGCTTTGGTACCAATGACCTCACGCAGATGACCTTTGGCTACAGCCGCGATGATGCCGGCACATTCCTGCCTATCTATCTGGAAAAGAACCTTCTCAAAAACGACCCCTTCCAGATCCTGGATCAGGAAGGTGTAGGTCAGCTCGTGGAACTCGGCGCCAAACGCGGCCGCAGCACCCGCCCCAACCTCAAAGTGGGCATCTGTGGCGAACATGGCGGTGAACCCAGCAGCGTAGAATTTTGCCACCGAGTCGGCATGAACTACGTGAGCTGTTCTCCCTATCGCGTACCCATTGCCCGCCTCGCAGCTGCCATGGCAGCAGTCCGCTAAGATAAGCCAAAAAACAATATGATCCTACCGGCCGAAACTCTTCGGTCGGTATTTTTTATTCTATTGCAAATTGAATGAGCGCTCACCCCAAAGCATCCTTCCACATTATGTAGATATTTGCCTTGACGAGCTGCGGAGCTAAATAATAGAGATTTATCACCAAGAGGGACACAGCTCCCTCGAGGACTCCATTATAGATAGCATCAGATCAATGCAGGATGGATTTAGAATTGAGAATTGAGGATGGAGAATTGAGAATTTTTGAGGTATCCTGAAAATGCCGGACTAAAATAATGATTGTCAATAAGTTGTGAGTTCCATCGGGACGACATTTTAGATAGCGTTATGTGTTATGGGTTATCTTCGAGTTCCATCGGTACTACATTTTTCGTCTTTTCAGAACTTGTATAACCGGGCTGGGGCTCAGGTTTAGAGCCTTATATGGTAGGGTTCGGCGGAACTGGTGATCCGATCTAAAACGGTATTCTGGTCCTTAGCAAAGGGTGGTAAAGTTGGGCTCACTACTTCAATTGCCGGTGGTTAAAACCAACCGGAATTCATCTTAGTCTGCAATCCTGAATCCGGAGCACGGTGGTTAAAACCACCGCCTTTCATCTTAGCACCCCGCCATATCGCCATCTTCCCATCTCGTTATCTTACCATCTCTTCTCCTCGCTGTCTTAGCATCTACTCATCTCGCCATCTTCCTATCTCGTCTATTCACCATTCTACCCACTTTAGCACTCACCACTCTCCCAATAACATAGCTCGAGCATTGCGCCTCACAGGCGTAATGGTGGCGTAATGGTGGCGCAAAACAAGGCAGGTAGATGTGTGATCTCGGCTTGGGAGCAGGAACGGCATCCTCTGCTACGAGGGGTTTGAGACCGGGTGAAAACGAGAAAAGCAAAAAGCGGGGAAAAAAGTATTTGACAGATTAGGGGGATCAGATTCTTGTGGCACAATAAAGTAAAAGCGCGGACAGCGTTAAGCACAAGTCCCATATTTTGCAGGGGCTTATAGTTCTTTAGGAGGAATAATGATATCCTACTATCAGGATACTCAAGATGAGTATCGTGGTGGCGGCAGCATAGTCTGCAGCCGACAAACATTTAATAACAGCCAGAGGCAGATCCCGGTGATAGTGAAGCGGAGCTGTATTCAGCATTTGATAAGCGTCAATGGTGAAATTTGCCTTTCAAGTGGAGGATCCAGTGAGTAAACAGGAAAATCGTATTCGGATTAAGTTGAAAGCTTATGACCATCGTTTATTGGATCAATCGGTTGCGGAAATTGTAAAGAGTACCCGAAACACTGGCGCCAAGGTTATTGGACCGATTCCGCTACCCACAGATCGTACTTTATACACGATTTTACGTTCACCTCATGCCGACAAGAAATCCCAAGACCAATTCCAGATGTTGGTTCACAAACGTTTGGTCGACATTATGAATCCCACCCAGCAAACAACCAATGCTTTGAAAAAGCTGAGTTTGCCGGCGGGAGTACATGTAGAGATCAAAGCAAATACCAGGAGCTAAGCATGATCGGACTTATCGGAAAGAAAATTGGTATGACCCAGATATTTGACGAGAGCGGCAAAGTGATTCCGGTTACCGTAATTCAGGCCGGTCCCTGTAAGATAATCTGCAAACGTACAATCGCAGAGAATGGTTATGAAGCAATCCAGGTGGGATACGAAGAGATACCGGAGAAGAAGGTATCCAAGCCCATGCTGGGACATTTTAAAAAGCACGGTAGTGCATACTACCGCCATATCAGAGAATTTCGCCCCAGTTTTGGCCAGCCGCTTGATGATTATAAGGCGGGTGACGAATTGAAGGCGGATCTATTTGGCAATGGTGAGACCGTAAGCGTAACAGCCAAATCCAAGGGTCGTGGTTTCACAGGTGTGATGAAGCGTCACGGATTTGCGGGGTTCATTTCTTCGCACGGTTCCCATGAATCATTCAGAGGCCCCGGTTCCATCGGTCAATCCTCTCAGCCCTCACGCGTATTTAAAGGTATGAGGATGGCGGGGCAGCATGGCAATGCCAAGATCACCACCCGTCATCTGGCTGTGATAAAAGTGGATACCGAACGGAATCTGGTCATGGTAAAAGGCGCCGTGCCAGGCCATCGTAATTCCTTGGTCGTAATATACAAGGAACAATAGGGGGAAGAGTAATGGTTAAAGCAAAGAAATACAATATCCAGGGCGAGATGATCGGCGAAGTTGAACTTCCGCTGGCCGTCTTCGACGTGGATGTAAATTCGCCTAAGGTGCTTTTGCACGAAGTGGTTACCATGTATCTTGGGAATCAGCGTCAAGGCACTGTGCAGAAAAAGAACCGCGCCATGACTCAGGGCAGCACCCGCAAGCTTTTCAAGCAGAAAGGTACCGGAAATGCTCGTGTGGGCACCAGACGTTCCCCTATCCGAGTACACGGGGGCAAAGCCTTTGCCATCTATCCCAAAAATTGGTATCGTCCGATTCCTCGTGGGAAAAAACGGATGGCGCTCAAGGTAGCGCTTACCGATCGAGCCCGGGAAGGTAAGATCTTTGTGATAGAGAATCTAAAGTTTGATGCGGCCAGTACTAAGCAAGCCAAAGAGATCATTGCCAAATTAGCTCCCGAAAAGGGACATAAGCTGGTAGTGACGGATGGGAATCACATCCCTACAGTAAGGAGTTTCAACAACTTACCTGATGTGATTACGGACCGGGCTGACTCTTTGTTTGCATACGAGGTATTAAAGAGCAGTTATATCATTCTCAGTGATGAAGCTCTGAAAAAAGTAGAGGAGGTATTCAGCAAATGATACATCCGCGTAATATCGTCATCGCTCCAATAATAACAGAAAAAAGCAATAGCCAAATGGCGACGAACAATACCTATTCCTTCAAGGTATCAATAAATGCAAATAAGATAGAGATCGCCAAAGCCATCGAGCATATCTTTGCCGTGAAAGTTTTGGGCGTCAACACCATGCGTATGATGGGTAAGCCTAAACGGCTGGGCCGGTACAATGGAAAACGTGCGGATTGGAAAAAAGCGATCGTAACCCTGCGTGAAGGCGACAAGATCGCCGATTTTGAGGTGTAAGACATGGGAATTAAACATTACAAACCAACAACGCCGACCCTCCGCTTTCGTACGGGTTATAACTTTGGTGAGATTACGACCGACCAACCGGAAAAATCTCTGCTTAAACCCAAGGCAAAAACCGGTGGACGCAACAATCGTGGCCGGATCACCTGCCGGCATCGTGGTGGTGGACATCGCAAACACTATCGCATTATAGATTTCAAACGTGATAAGATCGGAATTCCCGCCAAAGTAGCGACCATTGAATACGATCCCAACCGCACTGCCCGGATTGCGCTCTTGCACTATGTAGATGGTGAAAAGCGTTACATCATTGCTCCGGAAGGACTGAGGGTGGGCACAAAGATCATGAGCGGTCCGGGAGCGGAAGTATCTTTGGGTAATGCCCTGCCTTTGGAATTGATTCCTTTGGGCAGCGTGGTACACAATATTGAGCTCAAGAAGGGTCGTGGTGGGCAGATCGCCAGAAGCGCCGGAGCTTTTGCTCAGGTAGTGGCGAAGGATGGAGATTATGTTCACGTGAAAATGCCATCGAATGATGTGCACCTGATCCGGAAAGAATGCCTTGCCACCATTGGCCAGGTAAGCAATGTGGATCACTCCTTGATCAAGATCGGGAAGGCTGGGCGCAAGCGCTGGCTGGGGATTCGTCCTACGGTCCGCGGTGTGGCGATGAACCCGGTTGATCACCCAATGGGTGGTGGAGAAGGGAAATCATCCGGTGGTGGACATCCGGTATCACCTTGGGGCAAACCTGCCAAGGGTGGAAAAACCCGTAAAACCCGTAAATATTCCGATAAGTATATCGTGAAAGCGGTAAAAAAGAGATAGTGTGAGGATATAGATA
>JARRCD010000124.1 GCA_029982875.1 Candidatus Cloacimonadota bacterium
ACGCTGCTTCTATCCGGTTCAGCATCATATAGGTATCCCATATATGCTGTTCATCCCATGCGAAATAGCTGCTCGTAACCAGTATGATCCGGAGAAACGGCATTTCAGATCTTGTACATAATGCATATAAATATGCCGTGCCGTTTTTATTGAATCCTATGGCTTGCATGTTGCAAAATAAGGGTTAAATTAGTGGAAAAGGGACAGCCGTGCCTAAGACCAAGAGTTTGTGCCACTGGCACTCGGGAATGGTGGGGGGGGGCGTGCTGGATGCTATCTAAACGGATTTTGTTGTTGACAGGTTTCATCTTTACAAATACTTGTCAAAAATACAAATCTGGCTGTGAGGCTTTAATGAAACAGATTATTGAAGATATTCGTATTTTACTGCAAGATGGGGCGTTCAAGGACGAACAGCATGTTCGCTTTTCGCTTGTGGGAAGAATATGCCAGGCACTGGGATGGAACATCTGGAATCCTGAAGAGTTCTACACAGAGTATAGGGTCAAGCGTTTGCCCCAACAGAATATCACTAAGGATGTAACTGGTCGGGTTGATGTGGCGTTATTCATTCCAGAAAAGACCTCAGAGGGAGCAGAAGTCTTCATTGAAGTAAAAACCCCTGGCAAGCTCGATTCTGACCTTATAGCCGGAGAGACTCAGCTTCACCTCTACAATGTCTACCACAAATCTGCCATCAGCATCCTTACCGATGGAATCAAGTGGAGATTCTATCTACCCTCCGCCGGAGGCGAATTTGAGGACAAACTCTTTAATGAAATAAACATCTTGGAAGATGATCTCGATGATATCGCTCAAACCTTTGATATGATCCTGAGGAAGGATAACTACCGCAAAAAAGCACTCAATACAGCCGAAGAAATGCGCGATGAACTCGTTCGTATTAAGCTCATCGGTAGCGTGAAGGCTGAGGCAGTTTTAATGTATGAGAAAACTGACCTTTCCCCTTATCTCTTTGCACAGCAACTCATAAAGAAGAATCACAAGCTGGATATTGAAATAGCTGATATTAAACGCCTTTGGGACAAAAAACATTCCGGCATTAAATACTCTAATCGGAGCATAGCTCTTAAAAATGATAATCCTGCAATCCATACTGAGCCACTTAAAGACTACCGATTTACCAAAGTGCATCACATTATATTATGTGGAACCTTGATAGAAGTTCACTATTGGTATGAAGTAAAAAGAGCTGTATATAACTATATCCTTAAGCACACGCCTGGTTTTCAAACATCCGGAGCATTACGATATTCCAAAGATAAAACAGAGTTTATAACTCCACTAGCTCTAGATGATGTCTACTTTACCGAATCAAATTTGAGTGCATCAGATATTGTAAGACATTCAAGAGCAGCAATGAAAGCAGCAGGCTATGATCAAATTAAAGACCTTGTAATTGGCTTTTCTTACTCAGCAAAAGGGATAGCTCATGGGCAATAGGAACAAGGAACATTTAAATCAAAGTATCTCACAGGTAAAATCTCGCAAGCGAGTAGCTGATCATGGGGAAGTATTTACCTCCGAGCGGGAAGTTAACGCCATGCTCGACCTTGTGAAGCCTGAAACAGAGCGCATCGAATCACGTTTTTTGGAGCCTGCATGTGGAACCGGTAACTTTCTCTCTGAAATACTCAGACGTAAGCTGGATGTGGTAAAGAAACGCTATGGCAAGTTTCAGTTTGATTTTGAACGTAACGCTGTGATAGCTGTATCATCCATCTACGGTATCGACATTCTAGAAGACAATGTTCTGGAATGCCGAAAGCGATTAGCTGCAATCTTTTTGGATGAATACTATAAAGCATTGTATGTTGAAGATTGCAAAGCAGCTTGTATCGAGTCAGTTGATTACATCCTTTCATGCAACATAGTATGGGGTGATGCACTATCGCTGATGACCGTGGGAGAGCATCCGGAATATATTGTATTTTCTGAATGGTCTGCAATCAATGGCAGTCTGATCAAAAGAAGGGATTTTACATTTCATAGCATGTTGCAAAACGAATCATTAAACGAACTGGATCTCTTTTCCTTCATCTCGGATCAAGGCGAAGAAGTGTATATCCCCACACCGGCAAAGGATTACCCTCCAATCCACTTTCTGGAGCTTGCCCATGCATACTGATCACAACTACAACCCAGATGTGCTATCCTGCATAGCGAATCTGAGCAGTGATGAGGTCTTCACACCACCCGAACTGGTAAATCAAATGCTGGATCTGCTTCCCCCCAACCTTTTCAACGATAAACACACTACTTTTCTGGACCCTGCTTGCAAATCCGGCGTATTCTTACGGGAAATAGCCAAACGCCTGGACAAAGGTTTGGAATCTCAGATCCCGGACATCCAGAAACGCATCAATCACATCTTTACTAAGCAGCTTTTTGGCCTTGCTATTACAGAGCTTACCGCTCTGCTCTCCCGCCGCTCACTGTATTGCAGTAAAAATGCCAACGGAAAATACTCTGTCTGCACGAAGTTCAAAACTGATAGCGGCAATATTATTTACAATCGAATAGAACATATATGGGAAAACGGTCGCTGCAAATTCTGCGGAGCCAATGAACAAAGCTATGACCGTGGCGCAGAATTGGAAAGCCATGCCTACAGTTTTATCCATACCGAAATCCCGGAGGAATTATTCAAAATGAAATTTGACGTTATTATCGGAAACCCACCTTATCAGTTGAGTGATGGTGGTGGAAGTAATGAGATCAGTGCTAAGCCTATTTATAATCATTTTGTTAAGCAAGCAAAAAAAATGAATCCCATGCATATTGTGATGATTATTCCTGCCAGATGGTTTGCTGGAGGTAAGGGCTTGGATGGATTCCGCAGAGATATGCTATCTGATAAGAGAATCAGAACCTTACATGATTTCCCCAAAAGTAGGGAGTGCTTTCCAGGAGTTGATATTGCTGGTGGTGTTTGCTATTTTCATTGGGATAGAGACTATATAGGTGAATGTAAGCTTGTTACAAGAATTGGCGAAACGTCTCTATCTGACGTAAGATCGCTTAACGAATTTGATATCCTAATTAGAGACTCTGTAGGAGTGGGCATAATTCACAAGGTATTGAAAATGAAGGAGAAACTTTTCTCAGAAGTCGTTCTTTCAAGAAACTCATTTGGTTTTTCAACTTCAGCAAGAGGTTCAAAAAATTATTCTGCTGGAAGTGTAAAGCTCATAAGCAGCCAAGGACAAGGCTTTGTTGGCAAAAACGAAGTATTAAAAAATATAGAATTGGTAGAAAAGTATAAAGTAAGCATAGGCACTCTAAACCCCGATAGAGCAGGTGTAAATAACGCATCTGACGGCAAAATGAACGTTACTACTAAAGTTCGAGTTCTTGGCCCGAATGAAATTGTTACCGAAACATATATTATTGTTGGATACTTTGATACAGCAGATGAAGCTAATAATTGTGCACAATACATAAGGACTATGTTCGCTCGTTATCTTATATCTTTGACCTTATCATCAATGCATATTGTTAAAGACAATTTTCGGTTTGTCCCAGTTCAAGACTTCAATATTGAGTGGGATGATAAAATGCTTTTTGATAAGTATGGTTTAGATCAAGAAGAAATTGAACATATCGAATCCATGATCCGTCCTATGGAATTACCTGATGCCTAAAGAATACTTCCCCTCTCGACCAAATTTAGAACCCCGGATCTATGCTTATGAAGATACAAATCCCGAATACAAGGGACTTTTGAAGGTTGGTTATACTACGAAGAGTGTGGAAGAGCGGGTAGCGCAACAATACCCTACAAAAAGACCTGGGAAAATACCTTATTGCATAGTTCTATCCGAGCCTGCCATGCGCGGGGATGGAACTACTTTTACAGATCATGATGTGCATCGCATGCTGCGTTACAATGGCATTGCCAATCCCGGTGGAGAGTGGTTTGCCTGCACGATAAAGCAGCTTAAAAGCGCCATCTATGCCGTCAGGACGGGGCAATTGACGGAATTCAGCCGCAACCAGAGCTTTGGTATGAGGCCGGAGCAGGAGGAGGCAGTAGAAAGGACGATCGCTTATTACCGCTCCTGGTACCAAGACCCTGTCAAAAAAGGTCAACCGCCCCACTTTTTATGGAATGCCAAGATGCGCTTTGGCAAAACCTTTGCTGCTTATCAACTTGCAAAGAAGATGGGCTGGAAGCGAGTTTTGGTGCTTACTTTCAAACCTGCGGTGCAAAGCGCTTGGGAAGAGGACCTAATGAGTCATGTGGATTTTGAAGGATGGCAATTTATCAAGCCCAATGGGATCAGTTTTGAGGATGTTGACGGGAAACGACCCTTTGTCTGTTTTGGCTCTTTTCAGGATTATCTAGGTAGAAACAGCAGTACAGGCGGGATAAAGGCTAAGAATGAATGGGTGCATGCTCTTAATTGGGACATCATCATCTTTGATGAATATCATTATGGTGCCTGGCGTGAAAATGCCAAGGATCTCTTTGAAAGTGAGGATACGAAGGAACAAGCCTTTGCCAGAGGAGAGGGCATTGATTACTATGATGAAGATATTTTGCCAATCACTACGGACCATTATTTGTATCTTTCCGGCACACCGTTCAGGGCTATAGCTACAGGCGAATTTATCGAAGAGCAAATCTATAACTGGACCTATAGTGACGAACAGGCAGCCAAAGAGGCCTGGCAAGGCGAGGACAATCCCTATGGTGCATTACCACGCATGGTGATGCTTACTTATCAATTGCCTGATGCGATCCGTGACATTGCCCGTAAGGGTGAATTTGACGAGTTTGATCTGAATGTATTTTTCTCTGCCGAAGGACTGGGTGATAGTGCTCATTTTACCTATGAAGCCGAAGTTCAAAAATGGCTGGATCTTATTCGCGGAGCCTTTCTACCTACCAGTATCGATAATCTAAAGTTAGGTGCGCAGAAACCGCCATTACCATTCTCTGATGTGCGCCTTTTAGGCATCTTATCTCATACTTTTTGGTTCTTACCTTCAGTAGCAAGTTGCTATGCCATGCGCAATCTTCTAAAGAAACGGCAGAATAGGTTTTATCACGATTACGCGGTTATTGTAGCAGCGGGACCAAAAGCAGGCATCGGGGCTGCGGCTTTGCCTCCAGTAAAGGAAGCTATGGGCGACCCCTTGAATAGCAAAAGTATAACTCTATCCTGTGGGAAACTGACAACCGGGGTAACCGTGAAGCCCTGGACGGGCATTTTTATGCTGCGTAATACCAGCAGTCCGGAGACATACTTTCAGGCTGCCTTTCGCGTGCAATCGCCGTGGACTATTTTCAATCCCGATGGTCTCTCACCAAACAAAGAAGAGATCATTAAAGAAGAGTGCTATATCTTCGACTTTGCCCCGGATAGAGCTCTCAGACAGATTGCGGATTATAGTTGCCGCTTAAATGTAAATGGCGATAGCACTGAACATAAGGTAGAAGAATTTATCAAATTCCTGCCTGTGCTCGCCTACGACGGTAGTAGCATGAAAGAGATCGATGCTGCCGGCATATTAGATATGGCCATGAGCGGAACCACGGCCACGCTATTGGCCCGCAGATGGGAATCCGCCCTATTGGTGAACGTGGATAACGATACCCTGAAACGGGTGATGAATAGCGAAGCCGCGATGACAGCCCTGATGAGCATCGAAGGCTTCCGCAATCTGAATCAGGATATTGAGACGATCATCAATAAAAGCGAGGCGGTCAAGAAAACCCGCAAAGAGAAGAGTGAAGAAGATATAAGCCCCCAAGAAAAGAAAGAGCTTAGCGATGCCGAAAAGGAGTTCAAAGCCAAACGTAAGCAGATTCAGGAAAAGCTGATCAAATTTGCCACGCGTATCCCAATCTTTATGTATCTTACGGACTATCGGGAACGCTGCCTGAAGGATGTGATCACACAGTTGGAACCGGGACTCTTCAAAAAGGTAACGGGGCTTATCGTAAAAGATTTTGAACTACTTGTAAGCCTGGGACTCTTCAATAGCGAGCTTATGAACGATGCCATCTATAAATTCAAACGCTACGAAGATGCCAGCCTGAATTATACAGGGATCAACCGACACGAAGGCGAGGACATCGGGCTCTATGATACAGTTCTAAAACGTGAGGATTTGAAGAGGGTGTTTGTGGAGGAAAGGTAAATTGGGGTTTAATTAAAGGGACAAGATTAATGAAAAGAGACACTAATCAAAAAGGTAAGTTTTGGCTTCCTCAAACACCAGATCACAAGGTGGATGGAGAATTCAAGTTAGTTAATGAGTCAGAAGGACAACTTACTATATCCGGCGTAATTGATCCCACCACCGATAGAATTACCTACTTTAACCCAACTTTACCACTTTGAGTAGTTACAGACTTGTCCTGGTAGCACATATGTTTTTGTGGGGACTACATTTTTCGTTTTTTCATAACTTTTATATCCGGGCTGGG
>JARRCD010000014.1 GCA_029982875.1 Candidatus Cloacimonadota bacterium
AGCTTATGTAAAAGCAGGAATTAAGGGCTTCTCCGGCAAGCTGGACGGCGCCATATACTACTATCATCCCCGGCTGAAACGCACTCTGATGCGGCGCGCACCGAAGCTGCCGATCCAGCCGCAAAATCTGGAATATCGGGATATCTCGCGACAGATCAAGGCAATAGACCCCAGCAAGGGCTACCGCAATGATTTACGTACCCGGAAGGAATTGAGACTTGAGAATTGGGCTGAGAAGGTTGAGAAGGTTGAGAGGGTTTAGAAGGTAGAGTACATCGGCGCTTAAAGATAACGCATAACTGATAACGCATAACGGATAACCTCTCCTTATAAAAAAAATCTGTGTAATCTGTGTAATCTGTGTGAGACCATCGCCGTGTGTATACCGCATCATTGTGCTTTTTGAACAGTCTCGCGCTGCTGATAGTGAGTATACCCAAAAAAGTTATTGACAGAATAGGCTCCACAAATTTAGGTGCATAAACAAAGTTTTGAAAACACAGATATAAGGATATATAATGCTTTTGTACACTATAGCCCTGATTATTCATGTGATTATCTGCGTCGTCTTGGTGCTGGTAATCCTCGCTCAGACCTCCAAAGGCGGTCTGGATGCAAATCTTGGTGGAGCTGCTATGAACGTCTTTGGCGGTAGTGGAGCCTCCAAGCTTTTAAAAAAATGGACACAGATACTGGCGGTAGTTTTTGCCGCTTCGTGTATTTTACTGGCAATTTTGGTAAGAGACTTGCGTGGTGGAGCTACCTTGAGCGATGTGCAACAACGCCAGAGTCAGTTACCCGATGCAGAGCAAAGTGCCCAGCCAGCAGAATCCGCTCCAGTCCAAATTCCGGCGGAACCTGCTCAGGCTGAATAATTGATAATTTTCGCAGAAGTGGTGGAACTGGCAGACACGCAAGACTAAGGATCTTGTGCCTGTAACGGGTGTGCGGGTTCGAGTCCCGCCTTCTGCACCAGCTCAAGCCTCTCTCGGGAGGCTTTCTTTTTGAAACGATCCTTCTCTCTCAGGTTACTTTACAAGTCCAATTGCGCAGTCCTGATCTATCTCCTCTCCAGCTTGCTGAAAAGCAGCCAATATCGGGAACTCCCAATGTGTAATCAGGTTAGTTTACTAATCACTTTCATCTAATAAAAGCAACGCCGAGTATGCACCCGGCGTTATGGTATATTCAGTTTGCGTGGTATTGGCAGATTAGACTTTTACGGTAAGCGCGTCCAAAAGAGCTCTTTGAATATCCGGTTTTTCTTTCAGATCGCTTGCGGCCAGGTAATCTTTCCGCTGTTGGAATCTGTCTTTGAGCAGTTCTTTATATTTATCGATATTGCCGCGATTGTGTGGGTTGTAGCGGTCATAATAGCCCGGTAGAATCTTATCAATAGATGCACGGGTGGGGATCATTGCGTTGGGCAATAAATCCCAGTCTTCCCATTCAATCTGATCTGTGAGAATAGCGGTCTGCAGAGTCAAAGATGTCTCGAGCGGGATTGCTTCCAATTCAGCATCAGATTCCTTCCAGTAGCCGCGTGAATTGAAGCAATAGCATTCCGCCCCGTTATCCACAACATCCAGAAAAGCTTCAACATCGCGATAGAGTTCATAGACCCGGAAAGGATTGGCAAAAGGCTCAAAGACAAGTTTTTTAAGTTCTTCTTCGGTGACGTTTTCTGCCCGGTTGCGCTGTGTCATCAGAGCTGCTCCCATCGCTACGGCCAGATGTTTATCCTGGAATTTCAGGATCGGCGGCAGGACACTATCTTTCATAAGCCAGCAGAGAGCCTTAGGAAAAGCGCAGCGATTTACATAGTTTCCCAGCAAACTGCGATCCAAGAGGGCGCGGCCATTGGGATTGCGGAGGTCCAGGCCCACAGGAATACGTTTACCATCCAGATTGAGAACAGCATGATTCATCAGCGCCAGACAATACTTCCAGTCCGGATGATCGATTGCCCTGGAATCGGTTTTATCAAAAAGAGTGGGCTCCCAAGCGCGACAGACTTTGTTTTTCAAATCAATCTGGAAAGCGTCATCGTGCAAAACCACCTTGGAGAATCCTTTAGGGAGGGTGCCGGCATTGTCGTGCGAATTCGTATGGCTGGATTTACCGGTTCCGGAGAGGCCATAGAAGGCAATGGAGCGTTTACCGAACTTATGGTAATTACTATCATCACAATTGCTGAAATCGATTTCCTTGATGCCGCCGTGACAGGCCGCCATTCCGATTCTGATCCCTGAAGTCCAGGCCATGGTGAGAGTCCCCTTTTTCCGTTCCCCAAAATAGCGCATCCCCAGATTCACCATTACGTTGTGTTTTTCATCGACAAGAGCCAATTGCGGAGCGCCGACGTTGTTGTAAAAGGGATCATCACAAGTCCATTCGTTGAATGCGATGATAATGATATCCTGGATCGGGAGCTTGGGGCTGGTCTCGTATGCTTCTTTGATAGAATCAAGGGGAGTAAAATTCACCAGCCAATTGAACATATTCGATGCATCGGTCTCGGTAGTGATAAAGGTAGCCTTGATCATCAGGTCCGGATCCATCCCCAAGACAGCTTCGCCCTTAATCAAGGGGTAATGCTGCATTTGCCAGACGGCTTCACGAAAGTCTCCTTCCAGCTTGTTCTTTTGGGAACTGTCCAAGCGGTGATAAAAGCGCCTGGCTTTAGCGGTTCGCCCCAATATATTGCCGTGGCAATCATCGAGCACCATAGCGTCTTGGGGTAGATTATGAAGCCTGATAAATTCAGGATACATGGGAAGATCGGTTTCCGTGACACCGGGTTGCTTCTTAGCCATTTCGTAAGCTTCACCAATGTTGACTTTGCGTACTAACTGATTGTTCATCAATGTCTCGGCTATTGCGCGGATAGGAGACATATCCTTCAGATTGCTGTAAAATTCAGCACTACTCTTGCTGGCCATCATTCCTCCATCTATGGCTTTATTTTTTTTAGTACAAAGGATCAAGTGATCAACAATAAAAAAGCAATCACTTTCTTGTCAAGGACAGTTTTAGATGATTTTCAGTTCTTTGCCTATTCTTTGGAATTTATCCAGAGCCATATCCAATTGCTCGCGGGTATGTGTAGCCATAAACGAGCATCGAATAAGGCAACCATTTTGGGGAACTGCGGGAGGTACTACGGGATTGATAAAAACGCCTTCCTCGTCCAAGCGAGCCCACATATTAAAGGCGAGCATCATATCTCCTATATGCAGGGGAATCACAGGAGTACAACTGGTACCAGTATTGAAACCCATCGCCTTGAACTCGGTCAACATATAGTTGGTATTTTCCCAAAGTTTGGCTATGCGTTCTGGCTCTTCTTTCATAATCTGGATAGCAGCCAAAACACTGGCTGCGGATGCCGGGGGCAAAGAGGCAGAAAAGATCAAAGCGCGAGATTTATGTTTTAAGTAATGAATCAGCGCTTCATCAGCAGCGATAAATCCCCCCACGGAAGCCAAAGACTTACTAAAAGTTCCCATGATAAAATCGGTCGCCTGAGTGAGGCCAAAATGAGCTACCGCTCCGGCACCATGTTTACCCAATACACCCAGAGAATGTGCTTCATCCACCATCAGATTAGCCTTATACTTTTCGGCCAGCTTGACAATCTCCGGGAGATTTGCGATATCCCCTTCCATGGAAAAGATGCCATCGACCACGATCAAGGCAGACTTGCCTTCGATTTTTTGCAGGCAGCGTTCCAAAGACGCCATATCGTTATGATTGTAACGCACCATTGTGCCATCCGAGAGTTTGCAGCCATCGATGATGGAGGCATGATCATACTTGTCGGTTACGATGTATTCATGTTTGTTTACCATAGCCGAGATACAGCCCACATTAGCTTGATATCCGGTAGGATAAGACAAAGCGGCTTCTTTGCCGACCAGCTTGGCCAATTCGGCTTCCAATTGCAGATGCAAATCCAGAGTACCATTCAGGAATCTGGAACCCGCACAGCCACTGCCATATTTCTTCAAAGCTGCAATTCCGGCTTCTTTGACCTTAGGATGAGTGGTGAGTCCTAAATAGCTATTTGAACCCATCATCAGCATCTTTTTACCATTACATATTACTTCTGTATCCTGTTCTGTACTAATCTCACGGAAATAGGGATAATACCCCGTTGCCATGGCATCGCGAGCATCTGTGAAGTTATAGCATTTATCTATTATGCTCATTTATACTCCTTTATATGATTCTATATTCTTTCAAGTTTTTGTAAAGCACATTTACCAATGTATATATCAAAAAGACCAAAGGTACCGAGATCAACATCCACAATATCCCTCCGTACCAACCACCTGCCAATACGGTTAAGAGTACCAGCAAGGGATGCATATTTATGGTAGTACCGACCACCACTGGATAGACGATGTTGTTGTCCACTAACTGTACCAGATACATAGCCAAAGCAGCGTAAATCATTGCCATTATACTGCCACCTTCAAAAAGGACCGAGATAACCGCAAGAGCACCCCCAAAGAAGGGTCCAAAATACGGGATAATATTGGCAACTCCAGCCGTGATCCCAATTAAGACGGGATTGCTAACCCCCACTATACTCAATGCTGACGACGCCATAATACTGACCGATATCACCTCGAGCAGCATAGCTCTGAGATAGGTACCCACAGTAGAATTGATTTTGCCCATGATAATAATGGTGAGTTCAAAATAGCGATTGGAGCTGAGACCGAAGAGGGCTTTTTGAATCTTGTATTTATCCTTAAGTAAAAAGAAGCCAATCAGAGGAATCATTCCCACAAATGATACTGCACCAATGATAGTAGAATAGTTATCAACCAGGTATTTCGGCAATTTCGCCATAAAATCTTTGATTGACCCCAGTAAATTTGCGAATTGGTTAGTGAGATCGAGACCTGGTATCTTAGCATCCAGATTGATGACAAATTCTTGCAAACTCTTCAAAAAAGGCAATTGCAGGAGGATATCCGAATTCACTTCCTCATTGTTACCCAAGATAGCTATCAAGTTGTTTGCCTGCGTCATCAATACGGGAATCAATCTACTGGTAACCCAAGCAATAAGGCCTGCTATAGTCAGATATACTATCAATACACTTATCCATCGGGGAATGTGTTTGTGTTCCAGAAAGTTTACTGCCGGCTCCAGGATATAGCTGAATATCCAGGCTGCAATTAGATAGTGAAATATCCACCGGTAGAAGATCAAAGCTGCTAAGATGATAACTGCTAATAAAACATAAAAACCAGTCTTAGCCCAGTTCATTATTCAGCCTTTGCCGCCTCTTCAAAGATCAGATCACAAAAGTCCTTGCAGACTGTATGCAGGATCTTCAAGCCACAACGTGGTCTGGCATGGATATAGTCCATAAGATCCGCCTGTGAAATTGCATCTACCATTACGTCAGTATGGGCTACAGCCGTGCTGCTTCTGATCTCGCTATGATACATATCTAAAAGACCCAAATAGTGGCCTGGTCCGATAATCTTTTCTTCAGACCCATAATACAACCCCTGCAACCGGATTTCACCTGAAGTAACAAAATAGATTACTTCCAGAGGATAGCCGGTTTCAAAGATTACCTCATCCTTTTTGAATTTCCTTTGATGCATCCGTTCATCCAAAAGGAAAAGATCAAAAGCACCCAAGTTCTTGAAAAGAGCATAATCCCGATAGCGCATATACAACTGCTGTTTACTAAAGAGAGTCTTTATCCACTGCCAAAATACCATCATGATATACCTCGCTTTACAGTTTTGATCAAAGGCACGAAAGCACAGGGGCAATCCTTACGGATCTTCAATTCACCCTTTTCCTTGTAAATAATATGCAGAATCTGGGCCAGACTGGGGCCAACCGGTACCACCATGATCCCGCCTTCTGCTAATTGATCACAAAGACGACTGGGGATCTCGGAGGCGGCGGCAGAAACGATGATCTTATCAAATTCCTGATAAGCAGGATATGCCTTTTGCCATCCTTCCCAACCGTCTCCAATGCGGTAGTAGATATTTTTAAAACCAGCACTTTTCAGAGTTTTTTGAGCCTTTAAAGATAGGGAATCATGCAGTTCTACCGTGCATACTTCGCGCACCATACTGGCCAATAGAGCTGTCTGATATCCACTTCCGGTGCCTATCTCCAAAACCAGGTCCTGAGGATGCAGCTTGAGAGCACTCATCATCAGAGCTATCATCAGTGGCTGCGAGATGGTTTGACCTTCACTGATGGGTAAGGGCTGATTTCGATAAGCGTATTCCTTATATTCGGGCAAGACGTAATCCTCCCGCGGAATCTTGCTAAAAACTTCCAGTACAGTTACATCAGATATGCCGCTGAAGCTCAGCTCAGCGACCAATCGTTGCCGTTGATCTTCGAAACGCATCGCTGCCCTATACCTCTAAGAGCTGCTTATCTTCTAACCAACCTAATAGCGGAGGATAAGCATCTGCTTGAGTAAGTTTAAATCCCAGGGGAGTGATCGAGATATATCCGTTATTTACGGCTTCGGAATCTGTGCCACTCTCAAAATCCCACTCAGGTTTATCCCCGCCTACACGATAGGAAAAGCCGGATTCCGTTTCGTCATTAATCGTGACAAAATTGTAATATCTCCGGTGTCCGGTTTTGGTAAGTCTCAATCCTTTGACCGAATCGTAATCAATATTAGGAAAATTGATATTCAACACTTGATTAGCCTTTGCCAATTGGTCAATTCCTTCCTGCATCATCTTCATAAACCAAGCTGTGGCGCTTTCATAGTTTTGATCTTTATAGGCATTGATTGAAAGAGCTATTGCTTTGTGACCCAGCATAGATGCTTCCAGTGCAGCGGCTACCGTGCCGGAGTAAAGTACATCTTCCCCCATGTTTTGTCCCGCGTTGATCCCGGATATAACCAGATCGAGAGGTTGGGTAACTATCTTTTGCCGGGCAATTATTACACAATCAACTGGAGTGCCACTGATTGCCCATTCGTTCTCGGCAATCTTTTTGGCCTGAATATCTTTACGCAGCGTGATCGAATGTGAAGCAGCAGAGCGCTCGCTATCCGGCGCTACTATGATGATCTGATGCCCGGCCTGTAACAGTGCCTTTTGTAAGGAACGAATTCCGTTTGCATTGATACCATCATCATTTACCAATAGGATTCTCAAATCATTCTCCTTAGAATAACAGATTGGGGTAGAAAAAAACAAGGATTAAAAAAACCCCTAAGACAACTACTAAAAGGATAAAAAACCAGTATTCACGAAAAAACCGGTAAAGGCTACGATGTCCTCTTTTTTTGCGATAGCGTCCGGAATGCCTGGGATGAATCAAGCGACGTGTCACCGGAACATGAACGTGGTGAGCTCCCCGCAAAGAATATTGCGCCCCGGTAAGCCATTTGATATGTGATCTTTCATCCAAATAAGGACGATAGCCCAAAGACAGATAATGTTCTATCTGGGCTTGGCTGTAGCCCTCAACTTCCTCTGGTTCAAGCTCTTTTACTATCCTTGTTTTCTTTCTTGTCATTTTTCTACCTTTGTTTCCTTATATCTTTGAAATCGGTCTATTTGTCAAGCGGAATTTTGATTTGAGCTGGGGCACATTCTCCGAGACTGTTCAAAAGCATATCAAAAGCATAAACATCTTCAGCCGCTTTCCTGATGCGTTATGCGTTATCCGTTATGCGTTACGCGTTATGCGTTATGCGTTATGCGTTATCCGTTATCCGTTACGCGTTATGCGTTATGCGTTATCCGTTATGCGTTATGCGTTATGCGTTATCCCTGAGTTGCGTAGGAACGGCATTTTAGATAGCATCATGCACGAAGCCCCCATCATTCCAGAGTGCCAGAGATTTCATGTATGGTCTTGCGGATACGATTAGCATGTATGGTAAAAGGTTTAAAGAAGATTTAGATAAGCTGTATGAACAATTTAACTACAATAATAAGTAAGACACGGACACTTACCAACTTTATTCGTTCTTTGCAGGAGTACCAGGATCAACAGCGTCCAAACCGGCATCAGAGGGGTCAAGTTATGTCATATCTTGCTTGCCCGTAATGTGATAGCATCAATTGTCCAAGTGAGAGCAATTTGAAGTTTTAAGTGAGGGTTGACAAGGAAGCAATCACTGCAAATGTCCCGTAGCGCTGAAAATAGTTCTGGGGCGGGGACAGATCATCCTCAAGCGGACCCTATCCCGTAAAAACGGCGCTTTGCCGCTTCATACCAAATAACCCGCTATACGGTACAATGCAAGACATCAAATCATTTCAAACTTACTCCCTTGATTCTCTTAAACGATTATATCTCGACTTAATCCCGAGATCCACTCCTGAATACAAGATGATCAGGACTTAATCTCAAAGCTGAATTGTGTGCACAAGTGGGTAATAAGGAGGGCAATGCTCAACTTCCTTGAAGGTATTTATTCCGGTCTGAGAAGAGCCGCAAAAGCGACTCCGCACTTTGGTGATATCTGCTTCAGATTTAGGGAACAATTATTTCAAAGCTGGTAGTTATTGGCTGGATATTTACTTAAGCAGATCCTCCAGTTTTACGGCCCGGATTTATTAGGCGATATGGCTTACATTTTCTGAATAGTGGAATAGATCTTGCTCAATAGTTATGGCGTGGAAATAATGCTTGTGTAGAAGTACCCACAGAATTCAATAGATTTATACTTAGCAAGAGGATATAGATGACAGTATTGATCATTGCGACACTGCTCCTGATCCTGCATTGGGGATTGGAGTATCGCAGACATTGCTTGAATGTGGCATCGATTCCCATTCGCATTCATGTGAACGGAACCCGAGGTAAATCCAGCGTTACCCGTTTGATCGCGGCTGGGTTGAGAGCTGGGGGGAAAAAGACGCTTGCCAAAACTACCGGCACTCTGCCGCGCGTAATTTTAGATGATGGCAGAGAGGCGGCAATTATCCGTCTGCAGGGGGCCAATATCATTGAACAGAAATACATCTTCCGCTATGCTGCCAAAGTAAAGCCGGATGCCATCGTAATAGAATGCATGGCAGTAAATCCAGTATTTCAGTGGTTGACCGAACGGAAGTTTGTGAAGAGCACAATTTCCGTAATCACAAATTGCCGGCCTGATCATCTTGATCTGATGGGTAACAGCGTGCAAAGTGTAACTTTGAGTTTAGCCAATACTATTCCCACGGGGGGAGTGTGTTATACCTCGGAAGTAGCACAATATCCCATTTTAAAGAAAGTTGCCGATAGCCGTAATTGCAAGATACACAAAGTGGTTCCCAGCGATGTAACGGCAGAAGAATTAGCCAAGTTTCACTATATTGAGCACAAGGAAAACGTGCAACTTGCTTTGGCGGTATGTGCTGAAGTCGGCATACCCCGCGAGGTAGCTTTAAAAGGGATGCAGCAATCGCATCCTGATCCTGGAGCTTTGAAGAAATACCTGATCTCGGATCGAGGGAAACAGATCCACTTTTATAACGTCTTTGCTGCAAATGATCCTGAATCTACGGTGTATATCATTAATATGGTAACAGAGAAACTGAAGAATGTGGAAAAGATAATAATCCTGAATTCCCGCGCTGATCGATTGTTCAGAAGTCAGCAACTGATAGATTCTCTGTCCGGAGTAGAGTATGACTATCTGATCTTAACTGGAGAGATTCCTGAGAAGATAGAAGCTTATGCCTTGGCACATGGAGTAAAAAGGGAGCGGCTCTTTGCTTTGGGGCAACCGCTTACCGAAAAAATCTATCAGAAAGTATGGGATTTGACAGAAAATGAAGCCCATGTCTTGGGCATTGGCAATATCGCCGGTGAGTATAAATATGGGGCTCAGATCGTGGCACATTTTAAACATAAAATACTGAAAGAAAATAAAGGAGCTGATCGTGGTTGATGCTGTAGTACAAGCCGCAGTAGGAATCGGTGTAATTATCAGTCTGATCTTTTCGGAATTATTGGGTGCATCAGCCGGTGGTATAGTAGTGCCCGGCTATATCGCACTATATCTCGATAAACCCTTGCAAATCCTGGGTACTTTGATTATTAGTTTACTTACTTGGGGAATTATCCGGCTGGTGAGTAAATTTACCCTGCTATTTGGTAAACGCAGGATGGTATTGAGTATCCTGGTTGGTTTCATCTTAGGCTGGGCTTCCCGGATCTTGGTCGTACATGATTTAACCATCCATCAATTGCAAATGCAATCTATCGGCTATATAGTTCCCGGATTGATAGCAAACTGGTTTGAGCGGCAGGGTTTTTGGAAAACATTAACTACCATGAGTATCGCAGCAGTATTGGTAAGACTGGCATTGATGGTATTATTTGGCGGGGAGGTTTAAGATGTATCGCAAGATGTACAGACCCAGTCTCAAATCCGGCTGGTCCCTATTTATACTCTTCGTTTTGTCAATTATACTGTATCTGATAGCATCGCACAGTTATGTGGAAATCAGAACGAAGAATTACGAGGAAAAAATGGCTGCGGCAAATCTGATGCAACAATACATCGAGGTCTTGCAAACCGAGATCAAGGCCAGAGGCTTGGAAATCGATCCGATTAATGACCCCTTCCAGACAGGCTTGATAGGCGCGAGATTTTCTCCCATCACTACCGATAGAGGTCTGCTTTCTGAAAAGCAAGCTGCAATCAATCCGAATATCGCCGCAATTTTTGTGGAAGAATTGAGCCGACTAAAACCTGGAGATAAAGTTGCAATAGGTATCACGGGCAGCAATCCGGCAGTAAATCTGGCACTTTATGCCGCCTTAACTACCCTGAAACTGGATCCCAAGATCATAGTTTCTCTATCTTCTGCATCCTATGGCGCTAATCGCGAGGAATTGACCTGGCTGGATATGGAAGCCATTCTCAAGGAAAAAGGATTGCTTGATTTTGGTTGCAGTTATGCTTCAATAGGAGGAAGTGAGGATAGGGGCATAGGACTTACAGAAAATGGCCTCAATGCTTTAAAGGACGCGATGAAGCGCAACAACGTGGAGATGATCCTGGGCTCCACGCTGGAAGAAAGTGTAGATTTGCATATGCAGGCTTATGACCAGATGTTGGAAGACCAAGGCCGCTATCGTCTTTTTGTAAACATAGGTGCCGGTTTGGCCAATGTCGGCAGTGGCCCCAACGCCAGACTGATCCCGGAAGGCTTGAATACCAAACTGGCTGAACGCAATTTCGAAAAAGAAGGCGTGATAATGAAAATGGCCAAGATGAACGTGCCTGTCTTGCATATTCGGCGCATCTTGCGTTGGGCTCGAAATTACGATCTCAGCTTATCGCTGGACGAAAAACCGGTGATTGGCGAAGGGAAAGTTTTTAGCTCTGTAATTCACAACGTAACGGTTGCGAGTATCTGTCTGGCCATCCTCATTGCCGCTATCATCGCTGTGATCATATTTGACCGTCATGATCGCAGATTTGTAGCAAACATCGTAGATATAGATGAAGAATTATAGGAGACAGATAATTTAATGCTTAAGAAATACATTGTACTGACGCTATTATGCCTGTGTTCAGGCTTGATCATGGGACAGGAATATCACACCAGAATTATGGATTTTGAGAATCCTGGAAATCGTAGAATCCGCAAAATGGAAGGCACAAATCACTGGTATTATCGTAGCCTTCCCGAGAAGAGCATGCTGCTGAAAACTGAGAATGTCAAGCGAATTCAAATCCGCAGCTTCAGTATTGAAGAACTGCGTAAACCAAGAATAATTGTGATCATAGATGGCGAACGCACTACCTACGATCTTAGTTTTGCTGAGTTCAAGGATGGCTACTACTTTTACGAAGATTTTGAAGTAGAGATCCCAGAGGGCACAGAATCTATCGAAGTTCTCTGCTATCAACGCAGCATCTACATGCGTGCTTATGAGATGTATACGGTTGAGCCCAAACCAAAGGTAACGCGAAAACCGAGCCGACAAATCAATGCACATGCCGGAATGATCGATATCACTCACGGCTCGACTACCAGCGAGTATTATACTTTTAACCAGGCTCAACCTTTCAAATTTACTTTGAATAATTCCCGCAATTGCATCGTCTATCTGAGAGCGAGCCTCACCGACCGCAGGTTACCACGCTTTAGCCTTTATCACAATGGCGAGAAAGTAAAGAGTTATGAATTTAGTTTGGCCAGATCAAGTAAATTCAGCGCTCCGGGAGTTCAATATCTTACTATAGGAAAAAAGATAGAATTACCGTTAAATGACGATAGCAGTGAATATGAATTTAGAGCTGAGACCGACCATATGTTTATGGCAAGACCCATATTCATCGATCAATAGGGAGATGGAGATGACACTATCAAAGGCCCTAAGCGACACCAAACAATCCACCCGGGAGATCTATCCCGATCGGCAGAATGATCTAAAAAACGATCCTGACAAGAAGGTGCGCAACCCTCGTCCTGTGACCCGTAAAAAAAACTTCCGACCAATCATTATGTGTTTTGCCTTTGTAATGTTGAGCTGGGCAAATCTGGCAGCTCAGATTGAAGGTAAGGTGAGCCTTGGAATACATTATACGGATAATCTCTTTCAGCTTTCAGATTACGATATCAGCCGTTGGAAGCACGATTCCGAAAACTTGGATTTTGTCAAGACCACGGATGATTTAAACATCTCTACGCAAATTGATATAGCCTACCCTATCCCCTATCGCTGGTGGACTTTCACCCCTTCGATAACGGCAAAGTTCAATCAGAATGTGAGCAATACCGATAAATATCGCACAGACTCTTTGTTCCGCCTTCGTGTTGACCGCTACTATTGGAGTCTTACCGCCCTTTACGGTTATTATCCCTATATCTACTATCGGCATTATCGCGATGATGGAGGAACAGAGGAAAACCAAAAATACAGCTACGAACGCAATCTCTATCGGGCAGAATTGGTGGTTCGACCGCTCCAGAAGCTGACCACTTTTGGCAATGTACGCTATGAAGATTTGTATTACAATCAGTATTTTACCGAAGCTGACGGGAATAGACTTACCGCAGAACTGGGCACACGCTACAGTTTCCCCTCCTTCTCTTTGCAAGGCTCTTACAGTTTCAGAGAATACGATTGCACCGGATACAAAGAACTGGACGAGAATGATGGCAGTTATGAGAGTAATATCTATCGGGGAGTATTGCGGCTAAAACAAATGCCCATTCAAGGGAACAGCATTAAGCAGCAAAGCTGGCAACCCTATCTGGAATTGGTCCGCGAAGATCGCTACTATCAAGGAAATGACTCCTGGTATGGCGGACGTGAATACCATATCTACAATACTACTGCGGGATTACGCATCAAATTCAAGCCAAGTATTAAATTATCTCTTGACTATTTGCACATCTTCAGGAATGTAGAATCTCCAAATGCGAGTGTGCTGCGTTTGAAAGAATTCAGCGAAAATCGTTTTTCAGCAACTCTGCAATATGAATTCTAAGCTGGGAGGTAACGATGGAATTTAGACAAGAACAAGATAAAAAGAAGATCAAAGAATTCCTGGATCTGGTGGAAAATCATAAGATCGAGCTCCGTTATTACAAAAATCCGGTCTTGGTTTGGGCAAATAGCGATGGCGTGTGCCACTATTCCTTTTGGGAAGAAGAAACTCTCACGCGTTTTGGGCTGCACAATGTTGATGGCTGGGATTTTGAAGAAGACCTCCTGTTTTGTCCAGATTGGGTGGCGGATCAGACGGAAGATGATGAAGACGATGACTTTGATGACGATGAGGACCTCTGCAATTTTTGTGAAAAGATCAAACCATGAAGATAAGCATAATCGGAGGAGGAGGTTGGGGCTTATCCTTAGCTAAACTACTAGCCGAAAACGAACATCAGATCTTGGTTTGGGAATACAATCCCGAATTCTTACAAAGTCTCCGAACTTTGCGCACAAATCCAGTGCTTTTACCAAACATCACATTACCCAATGAGATTAGTTTTACCGATTCATTCAGCGAAGTGGCAGCTTTCGATAGTGAATTGATTCTTTTGGCTACTCCCTGCCAATTTATCCGCCATACGCTGAAAAGCATCAAAAAATCAAACTGTGAAGAACTCTGGCTATCTCCTCGACTCAAAGCCATCGTGAACGTGGCAAAGGGAATAGAAGAGTACACTCTTTTAACTATAGACAAGATTCTGGAAGAAGAATTGCCTGAAGCAGTTTATCAGAAGATCTGTGCTTTATCCGGCCCCAGTCATGCCGAAGAAGTGGCTCGAGGACTCCCCACTACAGTGGTGATCGCCGGGAGTGACGAAAAGCTGTTGATCTGGCTTCAGGAAGTCTTTTCAAATGAGTATTTTCGAGTCTATCGCAGTTTTGATATCCTGGGTGTGGAAATCGGAGGAGCAGTAAAAAATATTATTGCTATCGCCGCCGGAATCATTAGTGGATTGGGATTTGGAGATAATACGATGGGTGCGCTGTTAACCCGGGGAATAGTAGAAATCAGCCGTTTGGGCGCAAAGCTGCAAGCTAAACCCGAAACTTTTTTGGGTTTATCCGGTATTGGAGACCTTATCACAACTGCGATCAGTACCCACAGCCGCAATCGTTTTGTAGGTTACCAGATTGGGCAAGGCAAGACTCTTAGTGAGATTCAAGCCTCCATGCAAATGGTAGCAGAAGGAATTACCACTACTAATAGCGTGTATCATCTGGCCCTCAAAAATGAAGTTGATATGCCTATCGTTACACAAGTTTATGAGATTTTATACCGGCAAAAAGAGCCACTTCTGGCCATGCGTGAGCTGATGCTAAGGGAATTGAAGGCTGAGTAGGGATTTATTTTGTAATTTGCTTCTCAATCTTTGTAGTATCTCAGTTCTGTCGCCAATATATTTACTGCGTGCAAAGGAATACTTGACAGATTTCCAGCTTTGAAATATAAAGAACCTAAACATTGAAGAGAGTAAATATGCCACAATGGGAATTAAAAATAGAAGGACGCGTCCAAGGAGTGGGTTTTCGCTATCTGGCAAAAGAACTTGCCTACAGGCTTGGTATACGGGGTTACGTCCAAAATCTCCCGGATGGTTGTGTGCGTATTATCGCTGATGCTGATGAAAACACGATCTCAAATTACTGCAAGCTTCTGCGCTTGGGTAATGGATTTTCACGAGTGGATAAAATTATGACTGAACCTATAGATCATCCCCGAGAATACTATGATTTTGAGATTCGATAAAAGCATACTCCTGTTTGTTATATTATTTCTCCTGCCCATACTCTGCCTGGCTCAGGAGCAGACCCATATCGTGAAGCGGGGAGATACTCTATACAGCTTGGGACGCAGATACAATATGACAGTACAGGAAATCCAGGAATTAAATGGACTGAAGGATACCCATCTGGCTATAGGTCAAGTTTTAAAAGTAAAAGCGAGTAGTTCAGAGCAATCAGAAAGTACAAGCTCTGTAAACGATAACCGCAATACACGCAGTAGCACTCCTATCCAGCGCTCTTCGCTTCCTGCTTCCCACTTTTACCAGATTAAAAAAGGCGATAATCTCTACCGGATTGCCAAAAAACATCAGATCTCTCTTCAGGATATCGTAGAGTGGAACGAATTCTTAAACGCTAATATCCCGATATATCCCGGACAGCTGATTATTATCAAGGATCCTGCTCTCGCAACCCAGTCCTCTCCTGAAAACAAGCTGGAAGAAATCTCTTTAGACCAAACTAATCCTCATAACAAGACATCGGATGTTGCCGAGAAAATTTATATCGTCAAACCCAAAGATACTCTTTATCGCATTGCATTGAATAACAATACCAGTGTAGCTGAATTAAAAGAGCTTAATTCTCTTACCGGCAATGACCTGCGTGTAGGACAAAAGCTTTATCTCTCCGGTAAACCCAAGACTCCTGATCAAGCTGCAATAGACCGCATAGAAGCCGAAGCAGTGCTTACAAAAGATCGTATTCGGGATGATTTGGCAGAGCCCGTGGCAGGAGAGGTGATATCTGAATATGGCTTGCGTAATGGTAGACCACACAAAGGAATAGACTTGGCAGCTAAAAGTGGTACACCCGTTTATGCAGTTTTAGATGGAACTGTGGTATATTCAGGAACTCAAGGAGCCTATGGCAACGTAGTTGTTTTGGAACATCAGGATTTTGTAATGACAGTTTATGCCCACAACGATAAGAACTCCGTAACTGTAGGAGAGAAAGTGCAAAAAGGGCAACAAATAGCTACGGTGGGTTCTACCGGTAATGCTACCTGTTCTCATCTGCATTTTGAATATCGCATCAAAGGGAAGGCAATCGATCCCCGCAAAGTATTGCCTATCGAATAAAGGTTTATCTATGTCAAAAAGAATGAAACGAGAAAGTGTATTTGCCGATAGAGCACTGCAGAAGTATCTAAATGAGATTTCCAAATACAAGACGCTTTCCAGAGAAGAAGAACACCAACTGGGAATCCAAGCCCGAAATGGCGATACTGAAGCTATGAATAAGCTGATCCAGGCAAATCTGAAATTTGTGGTCAAGATTGCTGCCCGTTACCAAAATCGGGGTCTTTCACTTTCAGAACTAATAAGTGAAGGCAACATCGGCTTGATCAAAGCTATAGAGAAATTTGATCCCGATAAGGATATCAAACTTATCTCATACGCTATCTGGTGGATCAAGCAGCGCATCCTGCTGGCAGTATCAGAAAAATCCTCTCTTATCAAGGTACCTTTAGGCAAAACCAGCACTGCCCACCGCATCAAAGCTACCCAGGACCGCGTTTTATCTGAGACCGGCAGAAAAGCAAGCACAGAAGAGATCGCCGATCGACTTAATATATCCGAAAAGTCCATCGATTTGCTCAAAGAGCAGATTCCAGAGACATCGTCCTATGACGACGTGCTGGTTACCAATGATTTTCAGGATTTTTCTACGCGGGACATGATGCAGGATCATGATACTTTGGATCCCCAACAATTGTACCAACGGGATCGGCTTAACAAACGTATTCATAAGGCGATCAATAAGCTGGAGCACCGGGAAGCTGAGATTATCCGGAACTACTTTGGCTTGAATGACAAACATGAATCAAAGAATTTCGCCCAAATAGCCGAAGTGATGGGGCTTTCCCGTGAGCGTGTGCGCCAGATTCAAAAAGAAGCTCTAAAGAAGATTCTGGTAGAGATGAAGCCGGAAGAGGATGCCTTTGTGGATGAATTTATCAAGCAATATGATTATTAACTAGGAGTGTTCAGCATGATAAGAGATTTTGATGAATTGATACAGCGGGTAAAACAAGCTCGCAGAGGTACCGCCGTGATCGCTGCTGCTCAGACGGAAAGCGTCCTGGATGCGGCTATTCTGGCCAAAAAAGAAGGTTTGGCAGATAGCATTTTGGTGGGAGATGCTACCAAAATCAAGGAATTGCTGAGCGCTATTGCACCTGAGCATACCCAGAGCTTTGAGATCGTGGATACGGGTAGCGATCTGAATGCAGCAGCCCAAAAAGCCGTGGAATTAGCCCGCAGTGGAAAAGCAGATTTGATCTTAAAAGGCAAGACCGATACGTCAGCCTTGCTCCGTGCTGTTTTGGATAAAGAAAAGGGACTGCGCATCAGCGATGTGATTTCCGATGTTTTGGCCTATGAGCATCCCGATGGCATAAAACTGATGAGTGATGGAGGGATAAACATCCTGCCCGAACTCAAAGATAAAATCGCTATCATCAAAAATGCGGTACAGGTTGCGCATTATCTGGATAATCCCATTCCCAAAGTTGCTCTGCTTGCCGCCATTGAAGCGGTTAACCCCAAAATGCCATCTACTTTAGATGCAGCCACCATATCAAAGATGAACGAGCGAAATCAGATCCCCGGCTGTTTGATAGAAGGACCTTTAGCTTTTGATAATGCGGTAAGCCTGGCTGCGGCTAAGCTAAAAGGGATAGAAAGCCCCGTCGGGGGAGCTGCAGATATTATGATCGTTCCCAATATCGAGGCCGGCAATATCTACGGCAAGATGCTTACCTATTATTGCAAATACCGGGTTGCTCATGTAGTAATGGGCACGAAGGCTCCAATCCTGATCCCTTCCCGGGCGGATGATGGTGAAACCAAGATGCTCTGTATGGCTCTTGGCTTGGCTGCTATGCTTTAGGAAATGCAAATCAGGATTATCCAGGTCGGGAAAGACAAGGACACCTGGCTCAGCGAAGCTATTCAGGAATACCGGAAAAGACTGCGCCCTTTTTGCCGTTTGGACATCCTGCAAATTCCTGATGTCAGCATCAAACAGACC
The DNA here is from genome assembly GCA_029982875.1 of Candidatus Cloacimonadota bacterium. Lineage (GTDB taxonomy): Bacteria > Cloacimonadota > Cloacimonadia > Cloacimonadales > Cloacimonadaceae > UBA5456. The sequence goes on from JARRCD010000014.1 coordinate 18,295, forward strand.
GGGAACCGAAATCTGATAATCATGAAAGAAAGCCTTGCCATAATGAATAAGATTGAAACTGATGACTTCTGTGTGCTACTCGATGAAAAGGGAGAGCAAAAAACATCTCTTGAGTTTTCCAGTTTCTTGACTAAATTGTCTGATAGAAAGAGAATCGTATTTGTGATTGCCGGTGTATATGGTAGCAGCACCGAGCTCAAGGACAAGGCAAATTGCTGCTTGAGTCTGTCGAAGATGACTTTTACACACCGTATGAGCAGATTGATCCTAATAGAACAAATCTACCGTGCTATGATGATAGCACATGGTAGAAGTTATCACATTGAATGAGGTACTAAAATGTTACAGATATTACTTAGTCGAACAGAGACTTTGCAATACGCGCTCTGGATAATGGGACAGGGCATGCTGGGAATATTCATCTTTATGGGGATATTTTACCTGCTAATTTACGCACTGGAGAAAATCTTTACTGTCAAGAAAGAACAATGAAACGGGCACTTATATTTATTATGCTGCTGTCATTTATTAGTTTGATAGCAGCTAAAATCACCGTAGTAGAGAGTAGTGAAAACTATCTTATTCTGGATTTTGTCTTGGACGATTACCAGGTCTTGGCTCAAGGAGATTACTCCCTGATCCAGATAGACGAGGCCTCATTCCCAGCTACCCCGGGGATGCCTTCTTTGCCTGAATTGGAATTCAAGATCGGGATTCCACCCAATGGAGCAAGCAGCTATACTCTTTTATCGAGCACGCAAAAACCGGTTACTTTACCCTCCCGCCTGCTCCCTATCCCCCATATCTATAAGGTTGACGGCGTTGCCGAGTATGATTATGCTGTAGATGAAAAACTCTACAACGAAGCACCGTCCCATTTCATCCACCCTCTTGCTACTCATATATTTCGGGATCAACCCTTTATCCCATATATACTCTACCCCTTTATCTATGATGGTAACCTGCAGCTCACGGTTATCCAGTCTGCGCGAATCCGGATAGATATCACAGGTAATACGAGTGCCAAGAATCCTGCCCGTAATGATCCAATGGCTATGCCTATCTTGAATCAAATGCTTAATTCAGATTATGCGCGCTATTGGACGATGCCAAAACGTACTCAGATAAACTATGCCGATTTTTCCAGATCACCTTGGTGGATTCGGATTGAGACTGATAAAGATGGGCTCTACCGAATCAATCCCGGGCAACTAAGCGGTTTTGACCTGGATCAGATTGATCCCCGCAGTTTCCGCTTGTTTTCTACCTTTGGCAAAGTCTTACCGCTTGACCCTCTTTATGCAGGTGAAGAATTCACTGAAATCCCGATTAAGGTGATTGGTGAAGAAGACGGTAGTTTCGATTCCTCAGATTATATCCTGTTTTACGGTTCAGATCGTGATGGATATGAGGTCAATAGTGTGCTCAACGATTCTTCATCCAAGATATATTATAATCCTTACTCCAAGCGGGTAGTTTATTGGCTTACGCATGCAGGAGATTTTGATAATCCACCACTGAGAATAACGATGGATGAGCCCTTGATAGATTTTAACAACGATGTTGATTATCATCGGGAAAAGGTTCACATAGAAACTGAGACACATCGGCGGGAACTCATTGGATACGATTGGTATCTGACCCGAATGTTTGGCTCTTCAACTTTGGATTACACCTTTGATATCAATCTGCCAGACCTTGATCCCAGTGAATCTCAACTCTTGGAATTTCGTATGCGACAAGAAGATGTTAGTTCGGAGCTCACCCATAGCATCACAGTCTTTGTAAATGGTGAGATTATCCCCAATAGTGCTACTGAGAATAATAACCATACTTGGTACTCTACATTCTTTCTCAATTTTGCGGAGACAACCAGTGCTTTTCATAGCGGCAACAACAGCATTGTGATCCGGGTCAATCGCGGTACTACCAGAGACAATCTATTCCTGGATTTTTACCGGGTCACATATTCCCGCAATTTGATCAAGACAAATACCCAATTCATGGCCAATGCCTATCTTTCTACCAACGGGCAGGGAGTAAAATACAATTTCAGCGGTTCTGCCAGTGAATTAACCATCTTAAAGGTAACTGATTTTAGCTCTATCTCTCAGGTGCCTTTTATAGAAACGGCCACTGGTTTTTATTTCACGGCAACGGGTGGGTCTACCACCAGATTTGTAGTAGCAAAACCGGGGGAGTTCTACAGCCCTGCTTCGCTTCAGAGCTATGACCCGGTAGATCTTGTAACTATGACATCCCCCATTCAAAGTGTCATCGTGAGTCCGGCGGAATTTCTCGATCAGGCTCAGATTTTGTCAGACCTTTACCAGCAAAACTGGGGCTATCATACTAAAGTTGTGCTTCAGGATGATATATTCGATCAGTTTTCCGGCGGCCATCCGGATCCGGGCGCAATTCGCCAGTACATGCGCTATATCTATCACAATGCTCCTGAACCCAGCTTACAGACCCTTACACTTTTGGGATTGGGAACGCTGGATTGGCGCAATTTCTCCACAGTTGCAGCAATTAAGAACAAAATTATCATCTATCAGGATCCATACAGTTCAGTCACTTCCGATGATTATTTTGCTATGCTGACCAATAGTAATTATCCGGAGATTGCCGTAGGTAGATATCCAGTAATCAACGAGAATGAACTCAACAATATGATCAACAACTTTCGGAATTACACCCAAAACAGTCCTCAAGGATTATGGCGCAATAGCGTCGTATTTTTGGCTGATGACGAGGTAAATGGATCAAACACAAATGAATGGATTCATACACAGGATATGCAGTCTCTCTCAAATATGATCAATCCTTCTGTGCTTAATAGCAAGATCTTTGCAGCCCAATATGATTCTGATGAGTTTCATAACAAACCCAAGGTTCGAGACGCCCTCTTCGATGAAATCAACAACGGGAAACTGATGTTTTATTATGTGGGACACGGTTCGTTCGACATTTTGGGGATGCAGGACTATCTCAATGTGTCCACTGATTTGGGCAGATTCCAGAATCACAACATGCTCCCGCTATTTATAGCTTCTTCTTGTGAGGTTAGCCAATTTGATTATTGGGCCTATGAGAGTCTGGGGCAAAAGACCGTAATCATGAACAATCTTGGTGCTATTGCCTCGATCGGGGCTACCCGCCTCAGCTTTTCTGTACCCAATCAAGCGCTAATGATCAGATTGGTGCCCAACATGTTGAATGAACACTATCCTGTAGGATATGCCATGATCGACGCCAAATTGCGCAATACACAATCCGGTATCAATGATGACAAATACATCTTAATGGGAGACCCAAATCTGAGCATAAATCCTCCCATTAGTGAGGATAATCTTACGCTTAATGATCCTTCCGACAAGGATGAAATGATTGTCCATTCCCGTCAGAGCCCAATATTCTCCGGCTCTTTTGCCGCAGACAATCTGCAAGGAGAAGCTCAGGTTTTGGCTTTTGACGCAAAGCGTGGAGCCATGATAAACAATTATTATGTTACCCACAGTGGACCTCAAATCTTCAAGGGCAGGGTCTCCGTTGCGGATTCTGAATTTGAAAGCTCTTTTTATATCCCAGATGATATTGAAGGTGGAGATACCGCACTGGTGCTCAGTTACTTTTGGGATCAGGCAACAAATCAGGATTATATAAGCTATTACTATCCTCTTCAGCTCTCAGCAGACGTTTTACCAGACGCCCCGGATAATGATAGTCCTCCGGAAATATCTCTATTCCTGGGTTCATACGATTTCCGTTCCGGAGATACCGTAAGCACTACTCCCGTATTGTATGCCAAGGTTGCAGATGAAAATGGCATCAATCTTACCGGTTATGCCGGTCATAACCTGCTTTTAGTGTTGGATAACTCCTTGAATCCAATCACAGTGACCGACTACTTTGAGTATGATATCGATTCGTATACCTCGGGAACCTTGCAGTATCAACTGACCCAACTGAGTGAGGGTCCCCATAACTTGCAACTCATCGCTTTTGACAATCAGAATCTTCCGGCGGTTTCAGAAACCCATTTTATCTCTCGTCAAACCGGAGCTATGTCTTTGGAAAACCTGCTGATCTACCCAAATCCTATGAAGGACCAAGGGGACATCACCTTTATCATCTCGGATAATGCTGAAATTACTCTGGATATATTTACGATGCGAGGAAGACGAATTCGCAGAATCAAGACAACCGCCCATCAAGGATTCAATCAGATCCCCTTTGATGGTCGCGATGAATTTGGCGCCAGACTTGCCAATAATACCTATTTTATCCGCCTACGTGCCAAAACTCAGGATGGCAATAGCATTGAGAAAAGGGAAAGACTGGTAATCTACAAATAATGCTTGGGAGCACTTATGAAACTGTATAATACCAAAAGCCGTCGCAAAGAAGAATTTGTCCCGCTCAGCCCGGGTAAGCTCAAGCTCTATGCTTGCGGACCTACAGTCTATGACTACTTCCATATCGGCAATGCCCGCGCTTTCCTTTTCTTTGATGTAGTTCGTCGCTATTTTGAGTACCTCGGTTATGAGGTGACTTATGTTCAAAATATCACCGATATTGACGACAAGATCATTGATAAGGCCATGGCTGAAAATAAAGACTTTCATCAAATCGCCCAGTATTACGCCACTGCCTTTTTGGAAGATTGTGCGGCTTTGGGAATTGCCCATCCCACGCATCAACCCCGTGCCACCGAGGTAATGCCGGAAATCATCGCGTTGATCAAGCGCTTGGTGGAGAGCAATCATGCCTATGAGGTAGATCATGATGTCTATTTTGATACTGCATCTCTGGCCGAATATGGCGAACTCTCGGGCAAAAAGATTGAAGATCAAAAAGCTGGGGCAAGAGTAGCGGAAAACGCGAACAAAAAACACCCGGCTGATTTTACCCTCTGGAAAAAAAGCAAACCTGGCGAACCGGTATGGTCCAGCCCCTGGGGTGAAGGACGCCCCGGCTGGCATACGGAATGCGTAGTGATGAGCCAAAAATACCTCGGCGAAACCTTTGATATTCACGGAGGTGGCATAGATCTGGTATTTCCGCATCATGAAAATGAAAACGCCCAAGCCAGAGCACTCACCGGCAAACCTCTGGCTCGATATTGGATGCACAATGGCTTTTTGAATATCGAAGGCGAGAAGATGAGTAAGAGCCTCAAGAATTTCTTCACAGCCCGAGATATTCTCAAGGAATACGATGCTGAAGTAATAAGATTCTTTTTCCTCTCTAAGCATTACCGCTCTCCCATCGACTTCAATCGTGAACTCATCCAAGAAGCCGAAAAAGCCTTACAAAACTTTTACCAAGCCTTGCAGAGTGTGGATGTGCTCAATATCCCAGAGCATAAGCTGCAGGATTCTGAGATTCTGCAAAGCGAAGAAGACTTCAAAGCGGCAATGGACGATGACTTTAATACAGCCAAAGCTCTGGCCTGCCTTTTTGAGCTAAGCCACAACATCAAAAACCCTCAAAAAAGCCCCGCCAGCAAGGAAGACAGTGCCCTGATGCTCTTAAAACTGGGCAAGGTATTAGGCTTCTTTCAAAACCTTAATGTCAGGCTCAGAAATACTATGCCTGATCTCAGCAACCAACTGATAGAGCTCATCTTGAGTTATAGAAATGAAGCCAGGGCCAATAAGCAATGGGCGGTCTCCGATAAGATTCGTGACGATTTGCAAGCTCTGGGCATCCTGATAAAAGATAATCCCCAAGGCAGCACTTGGGAAAGAAGGTAGACATGAAAAAATCAAGAAATATTGCAATCGTGGTTTTGGTTCTGATCATCTTAATCCTCATCTTGCTAAAGATTTTTGTTGGGTTTTCCGGACCAAAATTAAATAAACCGGAAAGCGTCGTATATGATCCTCTGGGCCAGCGTTTTTTGATCTCGAATGTAGGAAACGGCAGCATCATGGCAATGGACGATAATGGGAATATCAGTGAATTTATGTCCCAATCCTTTGCGGCACCAAAGGGCTTAGTGCTGAAAGACACTCTGCTTTATGTAACAGATCCCACTCAGATTCATGTGGTCGATACCCAGGCAGCATCAATCATTGAGAGCTACGCCATCGCAGGGGCTATCGGACTCAATGATCTCGCCTTCACAGAAGAAAACTTGCTCTATATCACCGATACCGCCGGAGATTGCGTCTATATCTATGATCCTGTTACCAAGGCTCAGGAGAAAATCATCAATCCCTTGCTGAATAAACCCAATGGCATTATCTATGATGCTCCCCGCTGGCAGATGTTTGTAGTCAATCAAAGCAAACACTCTCCCATCATCAGTATAAATACCAAGACCAAAGAAGTAAGCATCTTTATGGATACAGTGTATTCAAATCTGGATGGAATCGCCATCGATGATCTGGGACGCATCTATTTTAGCTCGTGGTCTGAGGAAATGATTATCGAAATACCCCAAGAGCAAAACCGCTTTATCACAGATTTAAAAGGCATCCAATCTGCAGCTGATATTTATTATCATAAGCCCACAAATGAACTGATCGTTCCTCTTCTGACAAAAGACCGGATTCAGCGGATTCCTCTTGATTGATGCCATCTCCTCTCCCTTTGTTGATCTACCCTTCGGTGGTCACCAAACTGTTTCAAGACAAAAGCACTTTTGAAAGAGAACTGCTGGTTTACCAAGCCGCCCTGCCCCACATCCCAAAACTCGTTGCCTTCAATCAGGCAGATTATCAGGGGCTTAATATCTGGTACATTACCGCCCAGCGGATAAAAGGAAGGTCCTATCTGGATGCGGAATTCTTCTCCCCTGCAGATTTGGCCAAAGCGATTGCAGAATTTCATATCGCCTCCACCCAAGCCGAAAAATGTCTCTGCCATATCGACAATCAACCCCAAAATATCCTCCTCTCTGGTTCTGAGTATTTCTTTATCGATTTTAGTGATAGCAAAGTGGATTATCCAGAAACTGATGTCAGTCATTTACTGCTGTTTTGGGCTGAGGAGTATAACTATATAAATTTTATCGCCAAAGCAGGAGAATTCCTCAATACTTACCAAAACCTAAATCCCCTCTCTGGTAACCGCTGGCAAAGCTGTCTCAAAAATAGCATAATCCGCTTTGACCATAGGCGAAAGCACCACAATAAACGCAGCCATGCCATAGATACAAGGGAAAACCGCGAGTGGTTGCAAGAAGTAATACAATGAAGACGCAGGATTCTTTATTGCCCTGATTTGCCCCAAGGATGATCTTACTGATACGAAGATTACGTGCTCTTTCCCAAAAAGTATCCAACCTTTAGATAAAGCCTCCAGGAGCGTCTGGATTGTGAGCCAGCCTGGGGTGTGTCGACTTAACTGGGATGGATTTCATCAGTTTCCCCTGATCCTTGCCAACAGCGCTGACCTATCTAATTTCCTCTGTTCCAGTCTTCTGAAGAACCTTGTAAAATCGCTCCAAACAGCCTTAAACAACTCCTTTCATGCGGTAATAACCCGATGTTTTTCTCTCTGGGGCTCAGCTCTTTATTTAAACTGAGCTGTGCTTTCAGATTGTAAATGCACCTGCGGCGAGTATTATTGCAAGTTGATTTTAACTTGGGTTTAAGTCCTGATTCTCTCCTGAACAGGACTTGATCAGGACTTAAACTGGAGTTTATGGTGAGATTGGGAAAAGGCAGAGCAACGAGTTTCCGGATTTTAGAACTGATTGCTACGCTGAGGAAATTGAAAAAGATTATGAGGATTGCCGTGTTTGCTTTATTTCATTAAAGCGGCAAAGTGACCAGCACCATAATGACTCAGCTACAATAAAGAGCGCTAAAATTCCGTTCCTACGGAACTCGGGAATAACGGATAACGCATAAAGATCGGAAGAGCA
>JARRCD010000125.1 GCA_029982875.1 Candidatus Cloacimonadota bacterium
CTGTCTCTGCCAATCTTTATCCCGTCCCGCTCAAGCTGCTTCCAGAGGCGTAAGATGCCATAAGCGGGATGAGCTGCACGGATTCTCTTAATCTCAGTCAGCAACCACGCTTCATACTCTCGGCGTTGCTCAGCAGAAGCTTTCATCTCGTAGTACCATGACTTGCTGATGTCCATATAGTTGCAGATCTTACTCATTGGTGCTTTGACATAAGCTTCTGTAGCACAGTCCTTTGCTCTGGGGATAGCCTCGAGAGTGAAGTTTTTTTTTCCTCTTCGCTGATGTTCTCATTGACTACATCGACATAGCTCTGCAAGCATATGTTGTGTAAGACAAGAGAGGACAATGCGGATTCTAACTCTTTAATGCGCTCGTCTCTCTTCTTCAAAGATGATTTTTCGTCTTTCATTTCGATCCTCACTATCTTGTTGATTAGGTGGTTCTTACCATACTTTCTTAACCAATTGTAGATGGTATTATTACCACGGATTTCATAAAGTTGCATGGCTTCTGAAACTGTCAACCTTCCTTTTTCAATCTCAGTGACGATCTTCAGCTTGAAGGCTTCGCTGTAGCGGTAGTTTACTTTGGTAGGGGTCTGGGTATCCATCTTATCTCCTTTTTTTAGTCCGGCATTTTCAGGATACCTCAAACCCTCTCAACCTTCTCAACCCAATTCTCAATTCCCCTCGAGTCCCATCAGTACGGCATTTCAGATAGCATCACGCAAGGCGCCCCCACCATTTCCGACTGGCATCGGCACAGCATATTTATCTGCATTATGCACAAGATCTAAAATGCCGTTCCTCCAAAACTCAGGGTGGTGCTCCCGGATTCGTAGCAAGGTAGATTATTTATGAAAAAGAACTTGACTTGGATAAACAAGAAGAAAACAATACTATTGGTCATTTGGCCTTGCATAGATTGTGAGTAACGAGGGATATCAGAAGCCCTCAAACAAGCGGAGAAACAAAAAGTTAGAATTTACACCAACGTTTGAGACGCAACAGCTTAATGCTTGTCGTGCAATACAGGCGAAGATCAAAGATCTACGAAAGACGAGATCGATGGCAGACGAAAATCAGGCTGGATTAAAAATGGGGGAATGCCTGCAAAGAAATCATTTGACAAGGAATCCCACATTCTGTTTTATGTGCTTAGATGTATTCAGGAGTTCTTATAAGCCAAAAACAGTAGCTTTCCAAGAGCTGCCTGTATGTCTTTGAGAGAAGCCTATAAATCATGATCTCAAGGCTTCACTGCCGAGCTTTTGAATTCGCTTGGCTTGAGTCTTTGAGGAAGGAGGTAATGGACGAGAACAGTGTGTCTCTTGGGGCAGACACAAAGTCTGCAAGTATCTATTTCAAACTATCGAGACCAGCAAATGCGGGACAAGCTTAAGATGGGATTGGGAGCTGGTGAAATCAATGATTGATTTAACGCAACCTACAATTTTTTTATATGGAGTATATCATTGATAACCATTAATTTACTTACCCCCCCCCCAAGCGATAATTATGTATATCCGTAGAAGCATGACTCGGTTATTTGTCATTGTAGCCATTCTTTCGCTGTGCGGCATCTTGAGCGCCGTTGATTTCTATATCGGTGTTCCCCCCACTCCTCCGGGAACCGGTACTTTGGAAGATCCCTTCGAATCAATCGCATATGCACTTACCCAATTGCCGGAAGATGATTGCACCCTCATATTCTTGCCGGGGGTCTATGACAATGATGACGAGCACTATATCAACCGTCAACTGAGTATGATTGGCTACACAAACGATCCCGGTGATGTTGTGATTGCAGAGTCATTTCTTCTTGTTTCACTGAACCAGAATATACACACAATCGAAATGCAAGGTCTCACTTTCAGAGGGAATAACAATAATACTACCCATATTTATGAAAGTGCCTTGATTGTGGATAATTGTGTATTTGAGGATTATGCAACCTGGACACCTCTGAACTTTGACTATGATGTGGGCAACGTCACGATTTCAAATAGCATTTTCCGCAACAATGACACAGGTATCACCGATATGAACGGGAACTGGCTATCACGCGGGGCGATAACGAATTGTTTGTTTTACGGAAACAATGTAGCGATATCGCTTAATGGTGCGCTGATCGAGAATTGCACGATTACTAATAATGGCGTAGCAAACGCAGGACGGTTTGGAGACAATACTTACCTAAACAGCATCCTGTGGGGAAATGTGACGCTCAGTACCGGATTGGCATCGCTATATTACTATTGCGACACCCAATCCGCTGTAAACGGAGCCAACAACATCTATCTGGATCCGCGTTTTAAGGATCCTTCGAACGAGGTCTATACGCTCAAATGGGATGTGAATGGGCCCAGCCCCTGCATTGATGCTGGGGATCCCAATTCCAGCCCGGATCCCGATGGCACGCGCCGAGATATGGGCTATCAATACTACCTCCACGAGGTAAAGACCTACACCTTTGATATTACTACACAGCGCAGCATCTACTGGAAAAGTTTCCCCGTGGTGGATATGGTATCCGCCCCGCAGGGGACAGCATGGAATGAATTGGGCTATATGTTCCAAGACCACATGGCGTTCAATCCCACTCCTCAGTTAAAAGAAGTTTATTGGAGCTATGCTATTGGGCGGGATGGTTATATGTATTATAATGATTTCTTGCAGACATGGCAAAATGATTATTACGAAGTAACGGCTCCCAAGGGCTTCAAGCTCTACTTTGATCCCTCAGAGCAACCGGATGATCTGGTGGTAAGCGGTTTTCGTGCCGATCCAAATACGGTTCCGGTTGAGTGGTATGTGGGAAGTGGAGGCTCATACTTCTCCAACTGGATAGGCTACTTTGTCCCGCATACTCAGAACATTGCCTTCTCGTTCTCCGGCTTGATCCCCAATGGTGGTGGTGCTACCTATCTGGATTATATCTATAGCATGAAAACCCAGAACTGGAGCACTTCCAGATTAGAAAGAGCCCTGGGCAGCAGATGGATCGTTGATCCCGCCGGGTTCACTTTCTCGGAAGGTACCATGGTAATGCTGGAATTGATCGATGGTGCTCCTTCAGAAATGTTCTGGAGACATATCGGAGAGTCAGTCAACGCCTACACCCGGCAATCTCCCACTCAGTTTTCCTACACGGAAAAGCTGGATTACACTCCGCTGTATGTGGAGCTTGATCCCTCAAACATGCCGGATGAGATAGGTGTCTTTGCTGGGGATCAATGCATTGGTGCAGTGGTAGTGGATAATGAGGTGATGGATATCAACCTTTATTACGATAGCGCCAAAGCAAATGATGAGATCCAGATCGCTTTGTATTATGGAGCCAAGGGGAAACCCGAGTTTCAGGACTTTAGGGTCTATGATAAATCTCTATCGATCTTTGCTCCCGCCAAGCTGAAGCTTGGTGATTTGGGCGATTATGGATACATTTCCCTAAAGGGTGATAGCGAAGGCTCAGCAAATCCAAGCCCTGTAATCCTGAAGCAAAACTATCCCAATCCATTTAATCCCACTACGCAGATATCGTTTTACATTGGCAGAGATCTGCCTGTAGCATTGGATATCTTCAATGTTAAGGGTCAGAAAGTGAAAAGCTTGTATGCGGGAGAGCTCGGTGCCGGGCAACACTCCTTTGTCTGGAATGGCGATAATCAAGCCGGGAGCCCGGTATCTTCCGGGATCTACTTCTATCGGCTCACCACTCCCGAAGACGTTCTCAGCAATAAAATGATCCTGATGAAATAAGTATCAAAAACATCTGATGAAGTTCGGAACTTGCGGTTCCCACCGCAAGTTCCATTTCTTGAAACAAAAAAAGGAGACTAACTTGCACAAGATACTACTAAGCTTTGCCTTGTTGATGCTAAGCTCTCAGATATTTGCTACCATTCTCAGGGTGAGTGGGGATGGGAGTCAGGGCTATGTCCTCATCCAAAACGCCATCGCCCAAAGCTGTGATGGGGACACCGTGCTGGTGTATCCCGGACGCTACTATGAAAACCTGAGCATGATGGGCAAAAACATTACCCTTGCCAGCTTGGAACTCACTACCGGAAACCAGGAATATAAGCACAGCACCACCATTGATGGCAACCAAACCGGGAGCGTGATCATAATTCAAAATGGAGAATCTGATGTGACGATCAGGGGATTTACGATTACCAACGGGTCTGGGTGGTATATTCCCGATTTAGGGATGTCAATTGGGGGTGGAATCCAGATCGGAGGCTTATCCGGCAATAGAAATGTGAACCTGATCAATAACGTTATTTGCAGGAACAACTCAGATAGTGGGGGCGGAGTATTTATCTCCACCGCCAATGTATTTTTGAGTGGAAGCTCGATTTTCAACAATGTATCTCGAAGCGGTGGAGGAGTACGTTTTGAAAACACTATCAGCGGACATTGGTCCCTCAGCTTCGATCCGGTAAATCGCTCCAGTATTTATAGTAACCTCGCTGCCCTTGGTTCAGATCTGTTTACATATCATAAAAGTCACACAGCAGTCATAGTGGATACCTTTACTGTGGCAAAACCTTGGAATTTTTACGCTTGCGGCATTGCGTACGAGGAGGATATAATCAATCCTTTTAGCTTTGATATCCTAAATACAGCCGGACATCAGGAGATCAATCAAGATCTGTATGTGGCACCATGGGGCAGCGACGACAACAGCGGCACCAGCCCTCAGGATCCCTTTCAGACCATCTTTAAGGCCTCCTATATGATTGCCTCAGACAGCCAGAATCCCAAGACGATCTATCTGGCAGAAGGTGTATATTCCCAGAGCTTGAACAACCAAATGCTGCCTGCACCGGTGAAAACCAACACTTCTTTGCTTGGCGTCTCGGAAGAACTAACAATTATCGATGGAGACGGTCAATTTGCCGGCGTTATCCCCCCATTCCATAGTGAAAACACTTCCATATCACAGATCACATTCCGAAATTCCCGTGCTGGAATAGGTGCCGCCAATAATAGTAACGCGTCAATGACAAACTTGAGGATACACGATCTGGAAGATGAAGGCATTGTATTACAAAAAAACACGAATACAGAGATCAGGAATGTCCATATTGATAATGTGTCAGGTCGTATTGCCACCGGCATAATTGTAGATACAAGTAAACAATTGCTTGAGATGGATAATGTGAGTATCAGAAACGTATCCTCAGATCACTTCATGAGAGCTGTGTATATTGGTGGTTGGGGGGATATAAATATCAACCGCTTAAGCATAACTAATTGCAGCAATAACAACAACGATGAATTCGCTGCCAATGCAATAATGCAGATATCCCCGTCTTCCTATGCTCAAAGACTGAAAGTCAATATTACGAATTCGCTCTTTGCAGACAATTATCAGGCATATGGCATTCAACACATGATGTTTGTGATAGGTCTCAATGAATCTGTCACGTTTCAGAACTGCACATTCGCGGGTAATTTGGGTGGCAGAAGCGTTTTGGGAGTGGCAGGAACAGTCGATCTGATCAACAATATCTTTTGGAACCCGGATCTGCCTTATGAGATCGATTTACCATTTCTGGAAAATGGGTCTGCCACAAATCTGACTTTGGAGCACAACAACATCCGGGGCGGCGCCAATGGGCTGCTCATAGAATCTGCAAATTATACCATAGACTGGGTTGGGGAAAATCAGGATGCAGACCCCATTTTTCGCGGGCGCACGGATCATCCCTATAGCCTCTTGCAGGACTCACCGATGATTGATACCGGATCTTCCCACCCGTCCGGGATCGAGCTTGGCTGGTATGACTTGGCAGCTAATGAAAGATATTTCGATGGTGATGGCGATGGCAGGGTCCGGATAGACATTGGAGCCTATGAGTATCAAAACATGCCCAGACCGACGAATCTCGACTATCAAGAGCTTGACAACGCTGTGGCATTGAACTGGGAAATGCCCCATTTCGAAAGAGCGCTCACGGGTTTCCGTGTGTATCGGGACGGTGTGGTCAGAGCGGAATTGGACGATGCCACGCAGACTCACTATGTGGATAGTATCTCCATGAGCGGAACCTACAGATACTTCATTACGGCAATGTATGGATTGCTGGAATCTGATCCCAGTGAATCTGTGGAAGTGTATATTGAAGCAGTGGCCAATGAGGATCCGCTTCAACTCCCGGCTCAATTTAGCATGAAGCTGGAGCCCAATCCATTTAAAGCTGACGCTCTCATCCGTTATGCTATACCCCAAAATGCTGCAGTGAAATTGGAAATTTATAACCTCAAGGGACAGCTGATAAGAAGATTAGTTAATGATCACAAAAGTTCCGGCAGCCATCAGGTCACTTGGGATGGCCGTGATCATGCCGGGAGTAATGTG
>JARRCD010000015.1 GCA_029982875.1 Candidatus Cloacimonadota bacterium
ACAGATCCCAATGGTGAAAAATGCTACTATGCTAATCCCACCACGGCAACCGGACTGACTCTGGATTTTGACGACACAAATGGCTTCGGTCCCGAAAATATCACAACTACAAATATCATCCCAGGGAGCTACCTGGTGCAAGTGCATTATTATAGCGATCATGACAGCGATAACGCCATCAGCACAAATGCCACAACCGTTATTCGCATCAATGAAGGCAGCCCCGATGAGACTATCAACAACTATTATGGATTCCTATCTGACACAGGCGATGTCTGGACGGTGACCTCTCTTACTTTTGATGGAACCACCTGGAGACTCAACGAAATAAATCAAAAATCAATCCAAGAATCTGCTACTTTGCCAGCAAAATAGAAGACATAATCGTCTTATTGCTCCTTGTGACCCCTTGCATAAAGGGGTCACTTGTCTTTATAGTAGCGGCGCTCGCTTGAAGCGCCGTAAGTACGACAATATTTCACGGCATTCACACCCCGAGCTATCGGCTGTCACCTTTAGGGGTGAGTGGTAGAGTGGTGAATGGAAATGGTATGCAGGATCCCAGTATCGCCATTGGGCACAGGGTCGGGTTTCCCGCGATTGGCCATAGGGGCAATAATCTCTCTGATTATATTTCGGCAGCAACTTCCGATTTATTGGGGGTAAGCCTGGGTTTTTGTGCTTGACAAAAAACAGCCTGCTGATTTCGATGCTCGTTAATGCGTGGCGAGATAGCTCAGACGGTAGAGCAGAGGCCTGAAAAGCCTTGTGTCCCCAGTTCAATTCTGGGTCTCGCCACCATTATTGTATTTGGCAATTTCAGGGTTCATATAGGTCAACTTATTCTGAGCAATTCCGGGCGCTTCACAAAGATTTTCCTTTACATATAATGCAATTCTGAAAAAATGCCGAAAGTGGGATGAAGCATTTTTCTCCTGCATATATTAGTAAAGAGGTATTGAGATGGCTAAGATATTGGTGATAGAAGACGAACAGAGTTTTCGGAATGTGTTGGTGAAGATGTTAAGCAAGGCTGGATATGATGTGCGACAAGCCGGAGACGGGAATCAAGCGCTGGAGGTATGTGCAAAGTTTATGCCAGACTTGGTGCTTACTGATATCATCATGCCGGATAAAGAGGGTTTGGAAACCATACAAGAGCTTTTAGATATCAATCCTGAGCTCAAGATTGTGGCCATGAGTGGGGGAGGCAAATTTGGTCCGGATAGTTATCTGCCCCTGGCGGAAAAGCTGGGAGCCAAAGCTACCTTGCAAAAACCATTTATGCGTGAAGAATTGATCAATACGATCAAAGCTGTATTAGAGGGAGACTGAATCTTCAAACAAGCTGTTTAGCTGGGAAGAGACCGCTTTCTCACTATAATTACTTATACAGTGAGCTCGGATTAGATTTGCATCGTAGCGCTCACTCTTGCTTTTATATTCCAGGATAGCGTTGAGCAGAGCTGAGGAGCTATTAGGTGCACATAAGATACCCGTATCTGGCGTAATTATATCTGCGGGTCCTCCACAGGCCGTTGCTACAGAGGGCACACCGCAACTCATAGCTTCGATCAAGACCATGCTGAAGCTCTCAATTAATGATGGCATCAAAAAGAGATCGCAGTTCTGATATTGCCCAAGCGCTTGCTGAGGGCTTAACTCTTTGGTAAAAGTAATAGGCAAGCCAGCAGCTTGGCGAGTAATAGTTTTGTGCAGGGGTCCATCCCCCGCCCAGACCATTTCAAAAGCGGGATCAATCTGCCATAGAGCATAAAGGGCTTGCATCAGGATGGTAACGCCTTTCTGATGCGTAAAAGAAGACATCGCAAAGAGCCTGAGCTGAGGGCTTTTCTTTTTATCCGAAGTTGGGACAAAGAAATCTGTATTTACCATATTGGGAATGACATGAGCTTTTACGCCGGCGTATTTGTAAAGCTGATCTTGTAAATAAGAGCTCACCACAATGGTTGTTTTGGCATTTTTGAGGGGGATTGCGAGTAATTTGGATAGTTTGCCTTTATGCAGGAATTGGGGAAAGGGAAAGGGTCCGCTGTGTTCAGCTATGATATAGGGGATGTTCCAGCTTGCAGCTAATCTCATAGCCAGATACCCGGCGGGGAAGCTTACCAAGGCATAGATAAGATCCACTTTGAGGTCGAGATCGAGGGGAAAGCTATCCAGATTACCTTTGGCTATATAGCTACTCCAGCTAAGGTGAGGTATCCTTAACTCCCACAAATTTTGAGCAAGCTGTTTGAGCTGTCTTTTGGCCTTCGCGTATGAGTAGAGTTTACTTAGATTTTGGGGTAAAGTTCTGAATTTGAGCTGATATTCGTTTTGTCCAAAATTCAGCAGATAGTAGTTATGCCGGGTATGCATTGCCAGAGCTTTGGCTTGATCCACAAAGAACTTACCAGCCATAGTATGGCCAGCATAGGGATACCAGGAAGGGATGATAAGCACATTCATGGCTTTATCTTCCTGAGCAAGCCGCCGGCAAAATCCAAGGCCAAACTAAGATCGTAGGGCAATATCACCTTGAAGATATAAGCCGTAATAAAATACATAAGCATATAAAGACTTCCACCCAGCAGCATTCTGATAAGATTATGTTCAATGGGGCTCATCAGGGGCAAGACGATGAAGCAAGGCAACAAAGCTGCCAGCAGATTTTTGAATAATTGCCAGAGCGGAAACATCTTCATTAATTTCAGCTTGAGTTGCACGCGCATTTGTAAAAGATAGATAACCACTATCAACCAGGAAACAGCCAAGGTGGCAAATGCAGCTCCGGCCATTCCGTATCTGCGAATCAGGATGAAATTCAGGACAGCATTCAAGACCAACATCACGATGGAATCAATCATAACCAGACGAGTCTTGCCCAGAGCTTGAAACACAATGCCGTAAGTGGCGACTCTCAAGGGCAGGATCAAAAGGTAAATGCGAAAATAAGTGGCAGCTTCGGCATAGAAGCTGCCATAGATAAAGACCATAAACTCGGTGGCAAAGATGAAGAAAACGGCGGCCAAAGGAAAGATAAAAATAGCATTTTTCCTGATCGAAGCACTAAAGATGGCTGCCATTTGATTTTTGTCTGTTGCACTCATATTGGGCAAGAGGATCGCATTTACAGAATTGGTCAGAATCCCGATTAAGGGCAGCTCCATGGCCCCCAGAGAAAAGATGGCAAATTGCTCCGGAGTAAAGAATCCCGATACCATGATCTTATCGAGTTGCACACTCAGCACCCCGATCAAAAGCGATAATCCCAGAGGAATGGTATAATTAAGTTGCGTTTTGAAGCCCGCAAAGATATTTCTATCAAATCCTTCTTTGAATTGCCTGAGGCGCAAAAATGCCCATAACCATTGGATAAAAGCCGAGATCACCACAGCCCCAACGATGAGCCTGATATCTCTGGTCAAAAATGCTACACCCAAGACTAAGATCAGATCGCAAAGGATGGAGAAAATGGTAAAGCGGGCGGATTTTAGCGGTTCTTTGAGACCCAGCATGACAGAATTGTAAAGCTGAGTTACAAAGATAAAAATCGGATATATGCTGTAAATGATCAGCAGTTTGTCCAGATCCGGATTATTAAAGCTTTTGGCGATTAATCCCCTGCTAATGAGAATGATTAGTCCACAGAGTAAAGCCAGCAATGAGATCACATTTAATGTGCGGATCACCAAGCGTTTAACTTCCATAGGTGAGCTGGCTTTGGGCAAGAAATACAGCATACTCTGCGGGAAGCCCAGCATGAGGATACCCGAGAGCGTACTATAAATAAGAAATAGTTGGCGATAAGAGCCCAAATCTGCCGGGTCTAAAAGCCTGGCCAAGGCAATTCCGATCAGGGTCTTGATAAAGAAGCGCGTAAAATCTGCCAGCGACAGCATACCTGCCTGTTTGCTGAGGTCACTCATGCTGGAGGCTCCCAATCCATATTTCTGTGCTATAGCTATGCGTCGAATTTTGCAGGGAAAAAATGTATTCTCCCGCTTGGATAAGGGAATTGTCCTCAAGAACCCCATCCCAATAGTCTGTATTGTTTCCGGCAAAATAGTAACGATAGCGGCTGTAAAGTGGCCGTTGACCGGTTTCTCTGATTTCCCAGTACCAGCGTCCTTCTTCCGGGATTTGCAGCCGAATGATATGCATCTGCTGGGCTTGGTCAAAGACAACTTGAAAATCCGCTTTTGCCTGTGAGGGGGTTGCAGCATGTAAGGAATCGGAAGACGAGGCAGGGCTGAAATGAGCGTGCTTGTTTGCGGTAAAAGGTGGAGTTTGAGAGATCTCAGGAAAGCCGATTTGGGAGCGGGATATTAAGGCGGGAGCGTGTAGCTGTGGAGTTTCAAAAAAGGCTATTGCGGTTAAAAAGTCCAAGCCATTATCTGCCTTTAGTCCGGAATAACTAAACAGCGCAGTTCCGGCAAAGCCAGATTGTCTGACCAAAGAGATGCGTTTTTGGATGTCATACATATTGTAATTACTATTGTCCCAAGGTAGTAATGATTTGCCTTGGGGAGCCCAGGCTCTGATCCCGATAGCGATAGAGCGGGGATTGCAGCGAGTTTTCAGATCCTTGATCTGATTGGCAAAGACATCGTAAGAAAGATCATAAGCCATGGGATAGGCACGATCTATGAGTCCTTTTTGCAACCACGAATACCAATCTTGAGCATAGAGATTGGTTGCGGCATTGATATCGGCAAATACTGCCGCAGTCAGCAGGATATTGGGGTTGATGCGCTTGATCCGTTCCCGGCATTTTGTCACAAATTCCGTGATTTGCAGCCTGCGCCATTGATTCCAGGAGATGCTTTGTTCTTGCTCACGAAACCGCTGTAAGGAGATAGGGTGATAGCCTAAAGTCTCATCCGGATAGCGAACATAATCCAGATGCAATCCATCCAATTCCGGATAGCCGGATACTATATCAGAAAAAACATCCAGTAAATAAGTCTGAACCTCAGGAAGGCCGGGGTCTATGAAATATCCATACTGTTTTGTGGATTGCATTTGACGCCCATTTTCTGCATGAGTGATCCAATCCCGATGGTTTTTGTAGATATAGTTTTGGGATACATGTTCTTGTAACAAAGGAGTAGCGTTAAATACAATCACCCAGGCTTGGATTTTGATCCCGTATTCATGAGCTCTGGGGATGGCATAAGCAAGAGGGTCAAAGCCATCGTTTGATAATATATAGCTGCGGGGTTCAGGATTGGCAAAATCAGTATTCAAGCGATTTGGAGTATACAGAGCATCGGCACGATAGCGTACTTCCAGGAGCAGCTCATTTTGATTTGCCAAGAGGGCATCCGAAATCACTTGATCCACTTCCTCAGCACTTTGAAGGTCCCAGGGCAAGACCCAAAGAGAGCGTAATTCAGCAGCCAGGCAGCTTACAATTCCTCCCAGCAACAAGAGGATTATAATCCGTTTCATTTACAATCCGTAACCTCGACCTCGATCTTACCATCATGGAAAGTGATTTTCAGCGATTCTCCCTGGTTGATCTCTTTGCTGCTGCGAATAATGTGATCGTCTTTGCTGACCAAAGTCCAACCTTTTTGCAGCAGATATTGGGGAGAGGCCAACTCCAATTTTTGTTCCTCCAGGAGCAAGGTATGTTTCAGTGTATCAAATTTCTGTTGAAAATGGAAATTCAGATGTTCCTGCATTCGATCCAACTGGTTCCGATATTTGCTGAGCCTATTTTCATGACTACGCTGCGCAGTATAGATAAAGCGCTGACGGGTATGTTCAAATGCAATTTGGGGTTCTCGCAACAGCTGTTTTGTCTGCTCCAAGGCCAAGGTAGCCATGTCAAAACGCTGCTGATAAGTCTGGAAGATTTTTTGGGGGTGATATCTCGAAAATTCCAAAGCCAAAGAGCTAAGTTCTTGTTTAGAGCTGCTCAACTTGGAATTGACGCTAAGATTCAATCTTTGGGATAGAGAGTTAAGGTAGTTTAAGAGATCATCCCGATTGGGCACGGCAATCTCGGCCGCGGCAGAAGGAGTGGGCGCTCTCAGGTCGGCAACAAAATCGCTGATGGTAAAATCTATCTCATGCCCTACCGCGGAGATCACCGGAATCCTCGATGCAGCAATGGCTCGCGCCAGCTTTTCGTCATTAAAGCAGAAAAGATCTTCCTGCGAGCCACCGCCGCGGGTTACGATGATCAAATCTACAGCCGCCTCATGGTTAAAATATTCAAGTCCCTTAATAACACTTTCAGCGGCGTTAGGTCCCTGCACCAGAGCGGGATAGACCCAGGCCTGGATGGGATAGCGGCGAGAAAGCACATTGGTGATATCCTGTAATGCTGCTCCGGTGGGAGATGTGATAATCCCGATCCTTTCCGGATAGCGGGGCAGAGCTTGTTTCCGGCTTTCATCAAAGAGTCCTTCTGCCTGCAGTTTTTTCTTCAAAGCTTCAAACTTTGCCTGCATATCGCC
The DNA here is from genome assembly GCA_029982875.1 of Candidatus Cloacimonadota bacterium. Classification (GTDB taxonomy): domain Bacteria; phylum Cloacimonadota; class Cloacimonadia; order Cloacimonadales; family Cloacimonadaceae; genus UBA5456. The sequence goes on from JARRCD010000015.1 coordinate 6,474, forward strand.
CAAACCGGCAGGGGTCATATTCATTACATTGAGATTGTATGAACCCCCCTTTTCATACACGGTCAGATGTCCATAGCAGATTACGCTTTGGCCATTCGCGGGCTGAAAATCCAGACGATAGTTTTGATTGCGAAAAAAGGTGCAGCGCAGGGTGGCATATTCATCCTTGAGATTGAAGTAGATATGCCCAGAACTGTGATGCACAAAATTTGAGACCTCACCTTTGACGTACAAGGCTTCGATGCTGGTCTCTATCACCTGCCTGATGTGGCGGGTGATCTCAAATACACTGAAAACAGTTACATTATCCATATAAGGGCAAAAAATGCCCAAGCTGGATTTTGTCAATACTCATGACAAGATCAGTTTAAGATCAAAGTATCCAAACTCCGCTTGGGGACGTGATGTCGGTCTTTTTCATCCCGCCAATATTCGATGTTATCCTGGGCCGAGATCTGATCAATAATCACGACTTCTGCAGGCACCCCAAGCGCAATAACCAATAGGATCTCATACTCAGTCGGGATCTCAAGCAATTTTTGGGCTTCTTCTCGATTCACTGAAGCCAAAATGCAACCCCCTAAACCGATCTCTGTGGCTCCTAAAAGCATACTCTGGCAGGCAATACCAGTATCGAAATAGTGGTATTTTGTGCAATTGTGAGGAGCTAAAATCAAGATATAAGCGGCAGGACGTTCTCCTTCCAGCGGACCATCCCAGTCTTTGAGATAATTTGCCCAATGAAGACATCCAAATAAATCATTATTAGGTGTATCAACCAGCCAATAGCGAAGATTCTGCAGATTTGCCGCACTGGGAGAAAGCCGCGCCAAATCCACTAAATCACGAAGAGTCTGCCTGTTGATAGATTTTGATTGATCAAAGCGCCGGTAACTACGGTTGCGTAAGACGAGCTGGCGTATCATGGGATACCTCCTTGGGTTTTATATATAAAGTTAATGCAATTTGAGCATGTTCACAGTGAAAGCTGAGGCTTTTTGCCTATAATGCCGTTGATAAATTTCCACACAGGTGCTGGCAAGCTTCGCATAGATATGGCTTATATGAAGCTATATAGGGAGATACGCTAAGATTCATTGATCCTATGCGCTCTGAAAAGGAATCAGGCTTCCAGGCTCTGATTATCCGATATAAGTCTGTCAGAATGGAATCCTACCTGCTTTTAGTTACTCCATCATTACGCCACCATTACGCCTGTGAGGCGCAATGCACAAGCTATGTTATTGGGGGACGGGGAATTGGTAATATGGTCAGTGGTTGAGATGGAGATTTGTTGAGGAGTTGAGTAGGAATTTTGTGGATGTATATCTGGTGAGATGGTCAGTTAAGAATCTGGTAATGAGGTGAGTGGTTGAGATGGAGATTTGTTGAGGAATTGAGTAGGAATTGTGGATGTAGATCTGGTGAGATGGTCAGTTAAGAATCTGGTAATGTGGTGAGTGGTTGAGGAGTTCTGATAAAAGCAGATAAGATGAAAGGCGGTAGGCTTTAGCCACCGTATCCAAGCAGAATCTGCAGAAATAAAGATGAATTCCGGTATGCTTTAGCTACCGGCAATAGCAGCAATTTCCCGACAGGATTCCGGATATACTCCACAAGCATCTCTCTGCTCCAGCTTGTTCCGTATTCCCGAATGACGGCTAAGGGATATTATAATAAGAAAAAAATTAGCCTATTGTACTTCTCAACCTTCCCAACCTTCTCAACCCTCTCAACCTTCTCAACCTTCTCAACAAAATCCCCAATTAGAGCTCAAAAAACTCTTTTTCTTGACATGAAGGGGCATATTTAAAGTATATGATTCAAAATAGCGTTTTGTAGATTCAGTAAGTCTAATATTTTCTCAAACAAGGAGTTTGATACATGGCTCAGTTTCGTATTGAGGAGCATCCCATTCTGGATGTACCAAAGCTTGAATTGATCAGCTTTTATTTCAATGGGGAGAAGATGCAGGCACGCAAAGGTGAGATGATTTCCTCTGCTTTAATAGCAAATGGTATCAGTGTATTTGGTCATCATCACAAAGACGGCAGTGCGCAAGGGATTTTTTGTGCAAATGGTCAATGTGCCAAATGCACCGTGATCGCCAATGGTATTGCCGTAAAAGCCTGTATGACGTCAGTTGTCGAGAATATGATCGTGCAAAGTGCGGAAGGCTTGCCCAAATTGGCCGAGGATGTTGAGGTGGCAGATTTTAGTCCTCTGGAAGAAGTCTCTTGTGACGTACTCATCATTGGGGGCGGACCGGCGGGGTTGTCTGCGGCAGCAGAGCTTGGGAAACATCAGATTGACACTCTCGTGATAGATGATAAGCACGCTTTGGGGGGGAAATTGGTTTTACAGACCCATAAGTTTTTTGGCTCGGAAGAAGATAGCCGGGCTGGAACCAGGGGGCATCACATTGGCAATATCCTGGCCGAAAATCTGAAAGCATATCCCAGTGTAAAGACCTGGCTCAATAGTACTGCTCTTTTTGTTTTCAGTGACAAAAAGGTAGGTGTGCTCAAAGATGGGGTGTATAAGCTGGTAATTCCCCAAAGGATCTTAAATGCGGCAGGCGCGCGCGAGAAATTCTTGCGCTTTTCCGGGAACAAACTGGCGCGCATCTATGGTGCAGGAGCCTTTCAAACTTTGGTAAACCGTGATCTGGTTCGCCCTACTCAACGTCTATTTATCGTCGGAGGCGGGAATGTGGGATTGATTGCCGGATATCACGCCTTACAGGCCGGAATTCAGGTGGTAGGATTGGCCGAAGCAATGCCTCAATGCGGTGGTTACAAGGTTCATGCTGATAAATTAAAGCGCTTTGGGGTTCCGATTTATACCTCACATTCAATTCTTAGTGCCAATGGCGAAGAAACCGTAGAAAGCGTGACTATCACCGAGATAGATAAGGATTTCAAGGCGATAGCAGGTACCGAGAAGACTTTTGCCTGCGATACCATTTTAATTGCGGTAGGTTTGGATTCTCTCAGTGAATTTACGCTCGAAGCCGAAATGGCTGGCATCCCCGTAGAATCTGCCGGAGACGCTCTGGAAATCGCCGAAGCCAGCTCAGCAATGTTCAACGGCAAGATAGCGGGTCTCAAAATTGCCAAACAGCTCTTGGGCAATAGGGTAGAGGATATTCCCCAGGCATGGTATGCGAAAGCGCAAATGCTAAAAGCTCATCCCGGCGCGATCAAGCAATACCAAAAGCTTGAGGATGAAAGCGGAGTGATGCCCATCATCCACTGTTTACAAGAGATTCCCTGCAATCCCTGCACCACAGTATGTCCTACCAATTCCATCCAGACTGAGGATGGGAGTTTGATGGCTCTGCCACGATATACCGGGAAGTGTATCGGCTGTGGTAAATGTTTACTGATCTGTCCGGGGCTTGCTATTACTTTGGTGGATTATCGCAAAGATAATCAGATGCCCACCGTAACCATCGCCTATGAGATTATGAATATGCCTGTGAAGATCGGGGATAAGCGAATCCTAACTGATATTGATGCCAATGAATTAGGAGAATATGAAGTTACAGCTGTGCGTGAGCATGCAAAACAGCGCATGCAATTGGTGCAGTTCAAAGTTCCGGCTGCCAGGGCAAAGAAAGTTGCCGGTTTTAGAGTGCAGGATCTGGCTGTATCAAAAGCTTTGGCTGAGGCTGTAATACCAGAGCGAATAGACGACGATGCAATGGTTTGCCTATGTGAACGTGTGACGGCAGGTCAGGTTAGAGCACTTATCCGCAAAGGGATCAGAGATTTAAACCAGATCAAGGCTATTACCCGGGCAGGGATGGGACCCTGTGGAGCCAAAACCTGTGAAGTGCTGATTAAAGGACTCTTAAGAGAAGAAGGCATAGCCCCGGATCAGGTGGTTCCCAATACTAAACGTCCTGTTTTCATTGAAGTTCCCTTGGGCAAGTTTCCTGATGGAGGTGCCCAATGAGATACGATGTAATCGTGATCGGCGCTGGATCAATCGGGCTCCCCGCTTCTCTGTATCTGGCAGAACGTAAGCTGAAAGTTCTTGTGATCGATGCTGAGCATGCTCCGGGACAGGGCAATAACAAGAAAGCAATCGGAGGCGTAAGAGCCACGCATTCAGATTTTGGCAAGATCTCTATCTGTCAGCGTTCTATTGAGATTCTGCGTAATTGGGAGAGTGAACGCGGAGAAGACATCGGCTGGATGAGTAATGGATATTCATATCCCGCTTATCGGGAAGAAGATGCTAAGGCCCTGCAAGAGCTTATGCAGGTTCAACATGGCTATGGACTTAATATTAGATGGGTCAGTCCTGAAGAGTATCAGAATTTGGTGCCGGGTATAGCTATGAATGGCTTGATCGGCAGCACATATGCGCCCGAAGATGGCAGTTGTTCACCGCTTTTGGTTACCAATGCCTTTTACTTTCATGCGCTTGAAGCCAAAGTAGACTTCCATTTTAATGAGCGAGTAAGCTCTTTGCAGCTCAGCGATGGTAAGATTCAACACGTGATCACAAACAAAGGCAGCTACGCGGCGGATCAGGTGATCAACGCTGCGGGTAATTTTGGCAGAGAGCTTGGCTTGATGGCCGGGGATGATCTGCAAGTGTATCCGGAAAATCATGAAGCAGGCATTACCGAACCTGTCGCCCGCTTTTTTGGACCGATGGTGGTGGATATGCGCAAAGCTAAAGGCAGCGCAAATTTCTATTTCTATCAGAATAGTGAAGGACAGGTGGTATTTTGCATTACTCCGGATCCGCCGATATTGGGAATAGATAACCGCTCTACCTCAGAATTTTTGCCTTTGTGCAGCAAACGGATGATCGAGATATATCCCAGATTGCACCGTTTGAGAGTTCGCCGCACCTGGAGGGGACAGTATCCTATGACCCCTGATGGCTTCCCCATCGTGGGTAGAAGCACTCGGGTGAAAAACCTTATCAACGCGGTCGGGATGTGCGGGCAAGGCTTCATGCTCGGACCGGGAATGGGTGAATTGCTCTCCCGGATGTGCCTGGATGAGCTATCTTCTGACGATTTATTGATCTTAAAGAGTTTTGATCCGCAACGTGATTTCTCGGTAGAAGAGGCTTTCAAATAAAAGCCATTGACAATATCAGCCCGATTTGCACTGCTGGATTAAAGAGTATTATACGGAGAAATTCATGCCCGAAAAGATAAAATACCTGTTGATCCTGGTTTTGGCCGTGTTGTTGATCAAGCCAACTTCGGCACAGACTGCAGGAGCTACCAATCTGGAAAAATATACATACCAGTATATAGTGAAGCTATACGAGCGTGGCGAAACTGAGATCCTGGAATCTGAGATTAACAGCTTTTTAGCTCAATATCCGCAAAGTAGCTATCGTCAATATCTGCGTTTTATTTCGGCAAATCTGCTTTTAGAGGAGCAAAACTACGCTGCGGCTCTAAGAATCTATGATGAGATCTTAAGAGAAGATCTTGAGCTGAAAATAAGGCATCAGGTCTATCTGCATCGAGCTTTGAGTCTGACAGGTTTGAAAGAATATCGGCAGGCCTTGGATCAGCTTCAGCTTTTGGAAAATGAAAGTAAGGACTCCTCTCTTTTGGCCCAGGCAAATCTCTATCGGGCGAGATTACACAAGAGCTTGGGGCAAGACTATAGCGCAATGCAGGCATATCAAATCACTTTGCAGCACAATCCGGATCCTGAGGTCGAATATGAGTATTTTGAGATCCTGGTAAAACTGCAAAAAGATACGGAAGCTCTGGAGCTGCTTTCCCAGATATCACCTGAGAGTAATATCTATGCCAAAAGTAACGTGCTGTGGGCCAAGTATCTGTTGGATAACAACCGCTTTACCGAATATGACGAATTGCTGCAACAGATTCCGGAGCTCGTGCACCATCCCCATATCGAATTGCTGAGTCTGAGAAAAGCTGTTGCTTTGGGAGATTATCAAGCAGTAGGAAATATCTTGGATAGCACCGAAAACAGTGGTGATTTCTTCGAGTATTATCTGGCTTTGTATATGGTTCATCAGGGAGATGAATCCGAAGCAGACTTCCTCTTTTCGCGCTTGGTGGAGGATTCTGAACCAGAGCTGAAAGTGCTAAGCTTTTTGGAGCGCTTGAAGATCTTATTCCATAGTGATCCTGATTCGGCGATGCGTCAATTGCGGGGATTTTTGGATAGTCCCCAAAACAGTATCGCCCTGGCAGAGCAGTATTATACTCTGGGTTATTTTGCTTTTCAGCAGCAGGATTTTGGCGAAGCACTGAGTTTGCTTGCTCAAGCTCGAAGTGAGAGTAAAGACCGCCTGCAAATGGCTGATATCGATATTCTGATAGCGCGGTGCTGGCTTTTGGCCAAAGAGCATGCCCGGGCGATTGATAGTTTCAACCGCTATCTCAACCTCTATCCCAGAGGGAAAAATCGCGATACGGCACTTTATTATCTGGGCTTTCTGCACCACGAAGCCAAGGATTATCAGCAGGCAATTCCAGCTTTTAAGCAATTGATCGCGGATTACCCACAATCCACCTTTGTCCCCTCGGCAAAGTACTATCTGGCCGAGATTAATTACTATCTGTCAAACTACAATCTGGCTCTGGAAGCTTTTTTAGATATCCTCAGTAAAGAGCCGGAGAATCATAATGCCGCTTTGCGGGTAGCTCAGGTCTATTTTTATTTGGGTGATTATAGCGATGCTGAAACTTGGTTGGCAAAAATCCCTCCCAGCTATAGTTCTTTGATCCTGCAGGGTCATATCAATTTTAATCGCAAGGATTATGCCCAAGCTTTGCAGTATTTCAGTCAGGCGGAAAACGCTACGGAGAACGAACTACGCATCACGGAGGCAAAGAGCTATCGTGCCCTGTGTCTGTATCAAATGAAGCGTTACCAGGAAGCTACTGAGCTCTATCTGCAATTGTATCAAGGTCAGGAAAGCCCGGATATCTACCTCTATTTGGGCGCCAAAGCTGCTCAAGCCGCTGGAGACTATCATCTGGCCCTGGATTTGTATAACCAATTTACCAGTACCTTCCCAGATTCTCAATACTATCTTCCCGTCTTGGCTGATATAGCAAATAGCTATTACAATATGGCTAACTACCACAAAGCACTCACGCATTATAAGAACATCCTGTTAAGATTTCGTAATGTTAAGGATTTTGATCCCGCAGATCAGGCACTTTTACGCGAGGTCTTTACCGGAATCGAGCTTACTTTGCAGCGCCTGGATGATGCCACTCTGGCTTATGAGGTTGCCCAAATGGCGGATACCTTTCAAAGTCAGTTTATCCGTTTTGAATTATCCTATCTGGTTCTCAAAATCTATGCCGAAGGCGAGAAGTGGCAGGATGTCTTACGAAGCGCTGAACAGATGAGAGTAAACTTTCCCGAGCAGAGTCGCATGGAAATAGAATTGCTGATGTCTGAAAGCTTGATTAAGTTGAACGAATATGAACAGGCGGATTCGGTTCTGAGCACTCTCTATACCGAAACCAAGGATACTCGTGCACTCATCCAATGGGCTCAGGTCGATATGCACTTGGGAGAGTATGAAAGGGCCTTGAATAAGTATCAGGATGCGCTGCACCTTGATCCTTCACCAGAGCTTTGGCATCAAGCGCTGCAAGCCTCTGCAGATGCGGGATACCAATACTTTGAAGCACTCTGGCAGCAAGGCTCAGATTTTGAAGCACAGATTCCTCAGGTGAGATTACTGCGCCTGGCTCAGCTTAGCTCGGAAAACCGTTTTGAAGAAGCTCTCGCTTTGGCAGATCAGGTCATTAATGAAAGCCTGAATACCCATGATCATGCCACGGCTTTTTATTATAAAGCCCTGATAACATTCTTACAAGGGGATTATGAAAGCGCAATCACCGGATTTGAAAAGACCATGCTGCTTTTCCCGGATTATGCTGATATCCAGGATAACTCTGCTTACCACATTATCTTGAGTTATATCAAACAAGGCGCTATGGCAGAGGCTGAATTACAGCTTATGGAATATAGCCAGGTTCTTTCAGAAGCTCATTTGGAAGAGATCAATATGAGCTTGGGAGCAAAGCGGTGAAAGGCCTGCTGCTTCCGCTGATTCTTTGCTGGACTTGCTTGAACGCTCAGATTCAGGTCTTACCGGATATTGATGTTTTAGGCGAAAGCCAGATCAAGCTATTCTTGTACAAAGAGGCCCTGCCTTATAGCCAAGAAAGTGTAGCAACGGATAGCATCCCAGCCTTTTTTCCGATGGCTCTGCCAGAGCTGAAAGTACCCTCGCAGGATTCTGCTTTGCTGCTGAAGAGAAATTATCTGCACTTGGAAGCTAATACCCGATTTGGCTTGGACGGCATATACCGATACTATCCCTCTGCTGATTGGCTGGCACATGCCGGGATGGGACTCTCACTGCAGAGATATGAAGATGATAAGAGCTCAGATCACTATCATCTCTTGGCCGATTTTGAACTGGAAGAAGGTGAGGAATTAGGGATCGATCTGTTTCACTTTCGCTCTCAAGCCAAAGATATGGAGAGCGAATATACTTTGGGTTCTTTGACGAGTTATCTTGACTATCTTTCTATTTTTGGACTTGCCCTGCGCGATATGAGCAACTCAATGCAAATCTCTGGGCTCGAGCAGCATAATGGGGCATTTTCCTATCAGAACAATGGGCTGGCTTTCACGCATCATAGTTTGCTGGAACTCAAGGAAATGAATTGGGGAAACCGGTTGTATCTATATGCGGGGCATCCGGCTTTGCACAGCTTTATAGAATATCATGAAGAAGATATCGAAAAATTCGGCATGCACATATTTTATGACTCAGATATCTTTCTTGCCGCACCTGGTTTTTATTGGCGAAAGATCTTGGATTTTGACAAACAGTTTAGCATTGCAAACCAACCCGAAACTCGCACAAATGACTTTTATGAATTGTTGGAAGAATACCGCTGGCTCAGCTTTGATGCGGCTCAACGTAATACTACCATCCCCCTGAATCTGACTCTTGGTCTGGATAAAAGCTTTGTAGAGCAGAGTGGCATATGCTTAGCTGCTTATCAGCTTAGTAACAACACGCAGTATCAGATCAATGCACCTCTCTTGCGAGATGGGATCAATCCCCAAGTTCCGGAACTATATTATTCTGATGTCTTTCAGAATCAAAGCAGATTTCTTGCCAGCTTCAAACGAGCTTGTTTTTACTTTGATCAATCTCTGGAATTAGCTGTGGCTTTTCTGAGTGAAGAGCATTGGGTGCGGAAACCGTATCAGGCTCTTATCAGCTTAGGTTCGTCACTCCGCTATGAGCGATATCCTTTCCAGGCAGAATTGAGTTTTGAGCAGAACTACTTTGCCCGCGATCATTATCAAAAGCCTCTTGCTGAATTTTTGGATTTGGGTTTCAAAGCTGGCTATGAACTCAATCTTAATTCGCAGGTATATCTTAAATGTGCAAATCTGCTGGATTCCCCCAATCATCAGTTTAAAAGCCTGCCGCAACAGGATATCAGCTTTTATGCCGGGATAAAGCACAGGTTTTAAGGTAAGCAGCATGAGTAAAACATCAAATACCCTGAGATTCATCTTAAAAGCCATGTGCTCGGAATACAACGGGATTCAAGTCTTTTTGTATCCCATGACCATTTTTTATTTGATTTCTACCAATAGCATATTATCGGCTTTCACATCATTGCTGAGTTTGCGAATTTACTATCTGCCGCTCAGCTTCTTTGGTGTGCTCTTTATCTATGTAGGCTTTATGGTTCTAAAGATCTACACTTGTCTATTTCGTGGCCCTCATAAAGAGTATCCTTTGCTGATGGATGAGTTTTACGAATCTGTAATCAATTTGCATCTGGTGCTTTTTATTACGCTCATGATCCTAATGGTCTATTTTGTCTTAACCAAGTTTCTTGCTTATTTCTATGCCATCGAGCTTCCTTTGAAGCAAGTTATAATGTTCTTATTTCGTGCCTTTACTACGCTCCTGATTCTCTATTTCTATCTCAGGTCCATGTGGCTAAGTCCCTTACGGAAGCGAGGTTATGGCAAACGTAGGTCGAAGTTTATCGTAACAGGATGGGTGTATAAGCATCCTTGGGAGGCGGTGAAGTACACTGTCATGATGATAGTGGTAGTAATAGCTGCGGTAAGATTATATGTCTTGGTGATTGCATATTTTTTATCGCCGCTAATCTCGGGATTGTCGAGCTTGCTGGGTTGGCATCTTAGTCTCGAACTGATAACGGTGTCCGGGATAGGTTCGGTGCTATACAATCTATTCATGCTGGCAGCGGCTTTTGCTTTATCAAATCTACTTTTTTATCCCATAATCTCTCTGGGACAAACCCTTAACAACAAAATGCATCCTATGAAAATAAAGCAGGTACACTATGCCAAAAACTAAGAAGAAGAAAAGCAAAACCAAAAAGATCAAACGCAAAAACAAGAGTCCCAAGCTGGGTTTGTATCTTTTGGCAGCCTTGTTCAGCAGCTTTATTATCTGGGTTTTGGTGCGTGAGCCCGCGCCGGCTCCCCAAGACCTACAAGAGCTTGTATCTACCGAAATAACAGCCCGCAAGCAAAAAGCCTCCCCCAAAAAGCCGATTGCCGAAGGACAGAATCCAGAAAAAAAAGGGGCTGCTCAAGAAGCAGCACAGAGTGAAGCCGTAGCAAAGGATACTCCCAGACCCGGTGAGAGTGAAATGGATATGGTGATTCGCGCTGCTGCTGAGAAACTCGGAGTACCGGATAATTCTACCCGACGCAGAAAATCCGATACCTTGATCCGCTATGGGGTGCCTATAGACCGTTCACAGATGGATCTGACCTATGCCAATATGATCTTCAAAGGTGAATTAGAAAGAGCCGGAGCCACTTTACTTAGTGGGATAGACCTGCGAAATAAACAGACTATTACCTTTCGCAGTAAGAATTCGCCTCAGGATTATGCTTTGGACCTCTATTATGATTCGAGTATCTATAAAAGCAAGGCAAATCCCCGTACGATAACCATTGTTGTTGACGATTTTGGGGCAATATCGGGCAGTCTCTTGGATGCTTTCTTTGAGCTTGATAAGGAGCTATGCTTTGCCATCTTTCCAGAAGAAAAACACAGCGTCTCAACCATGCAAAGAGCTACCAGCCAGGGGCGAGAGTCCTTGATTCACGTACCTATGGAACCAATCGGTTATCCCAGAATCAATCCCGGCAACAACGCTATCCTGGTGCAGCATACTCCTGCCCACATCAAGCGTACCTTGAATCAATTTATCAAAGAAATGCCGGATTGCATTGGCATAAACAATCACATGGGATCCTTGGCAACCACCGACCCTGATGTGATGCAAGTGATCATGGACACCCTCAAAGAGCACGAGAAAGTCTTTTTAGATAGCAGAACAACAAATGTCTCGGTGGCTTACCAAACTGCCCAGAAATCGCATATCAAGGCTTTTCGCAACGATCTCTTTCTGGATAGTCCCAATATCAATCAATCCACTATGGAGGCCAAACTGAATCGCATCATCCAACTTTCCAAGACTCAAAACCACATCATTGCCATTACTCATTGTCACAATAGCGACAAACTTGAGTACTTAAAAACCTTTATCAGCAGACTCAAAAGAGCTGGTTTTACTCTGATTCCACTATCGCAAGTGGGAGAGTATGATGTTCCGGAGATTATATGAACGTATTGCAAGCCATATTTCTGGGAATTATCCAGGGACTCACGGAGTTTATTCCGGTAAGCTCATCCGGTCACTTGGTGCTATCTCAATATTATTTTGGAATAGGATCATCCCAAGATATCAGTTTTGAAGTCTTTTTACACTTAGGCTCACTCTTGGCCGTAGTGATATTTTTTCGCAAACAGATATGGGATCTCATCTGTGCTCTCTTCCATTGGAAACAAAATATCCAAAATGAAATCCACAGAAAGAATCGCGCTGTGATTATGTATTTGATCCTGGCTACATTGGCCACCGGAATATTCTTCCTGATCTTCAAAGGGATCTTAAAGCAATCATACGAGAATCCACTCTTAGTCTCTTTCATGCTCCTCATTACTGGAGCCATGATATTTGCCTCAGATTATATCAAAAACACCTCAGTTCCCATTTCAAATATCGGAATCCTGAAGTCTCTCTTTATCGGACTTATTCAAGGAGTGGCCATTATTCCGGGGATTAGTAGATCAGGCTGCACCATCACTGCTTCGCTTTTTTGTGGTATCAAACGCAAGGATGCGGCAAACTTTTCCTTTCTCTTGTCAATCCCGGCAATCCTGGCCGCGAATGTATCTGAATTGCCAGCCTTGAAGGCACTTGATCCCAGTGTGTTAAACATCTATATTGCCGGATTCGTCGCTTCCTTTATTGCGGCATATCTGGTTATTGCTATCTTGATTCGGCTTATTCAGGCTGGATCACTCAAGTATTTCTCATTTTACCTGTGGCTGATCGGTATAGCATCGATTGCCTATATACTACTGCACTGATGGCTCAGATTATCCCGGCTCTGGAATTTGAGAACCATAAGCCCAAACTGGGGCAAAACTACCTGATCAAAGGTAGCGATTCCTACAGCATAGATAAGGTCTTGAATCAAATCAAAAAGTCCCTGTCCCGCAAATCTGATATCGATATCTCGATAGTTTACGGGGATGAAATTAAAGCCGCAGACCTGGGTGAATATTTGGATACATTCACGATTTTTTCCAGCGCCAAACTCATCATTATCAAAAACGCTGAAGCCTTTCAGAAAAAGGAACTTGAGGTAATAGCAGCTTACTTTGATTCTCCTTCAGACATTCAATCTCTGGCCATAGTTACTCAGAAGCTAAACAAGACGTTCAATACTTGGAAAAAGATAGATGCTAATTGCATTACCGTAACCTGCGATCCTCCCCGTTATGCAAGTGAGATCAGAAACTGGCTGGTTACCGAGGTTAAACGCAGAGGGATGATCATTGCTTCCCAAGCACTTAATGAGTTTACCAATCGCATTGAGCTGGATTACGCGACGGCTGCCAATGAGCTTGATAAGATTGAACTTTTGGTAGGCGAGCGAAAACAAATCACCGCAAAGGATTTGTTGAGCTTGGGCGGCTCACGGGCAGGCACCCAGATCGATTTTTTCCGGGCCATGGGGAAGAGGCAGTTGCAAAATGCCATCCAAGCAGCAGACCTAATGCTTGATACCGATTGGGAGCCACTTCAAGTGCTGTTTTCGATCAATCGTTTTTTCTGCAACCTGTGGAGAATCCAACTGCTGCGAAACCGGCATATCACCGATAGCGAGATCAGTAACCGCTACCTCACCGAGATCTTCATCAATCAACGCCGGGAATATCTCGAATTTGCCAAGAACTATTCGCTCAGCTCTTTGGAAAAGATCATGGGGCTGATTCTGGAAACGGATTACAAGCTGAAAAGCAGTAATATAGATGCTCGTTTGGTGCTAAATCTGTGCATCATCCAGGTATTGGGGCAAAAGTGAAACAGAGTGGGATTTTGCTGCATATCAGCAGCTTGTGTACAGAATATGGGATTGGAGATTTGGGTCAAGCAGCCTACCAATTTGCAGATTACCTAAAGCGAAAAAAGCATTCCTTTTGGCAGATTTTACCCCTGAACTTCTGTGGCTATGGGGATTCTCCTTACAATCCGATTTCCGCGTTTGCCTGGAATCCCTACTTGATAAGTCCAGATTTGTTGGTAAGTGATAAATTACTTGAAGAGGCAGAGCTTAAAAGATTGCCGTATAGTCAGATGGTGGATTATAATAAGGTCTATCATACTAAGGATATCATGCTAAGATCAGCTGCCCGCAACTACCTGAATAGCCACAATATCAATGCCTATATCGAGGCAAATGCCTGGCATCTGAAGCCATTTCTTTGTTTTTACATCCTGCGCCAAAGATTTGGACACGGCAAATGGTCCAGCTGGCCCTACCGATATCGGACTTATTCGGAAAACCTTTATCAGGAATTGGCTGCAGAGGCTGAATTGCTGGAAGCTGCGGCCTTGCAAGCCATTTTTGAGGATCAGTTGCTTCGCCTGAAAGAGTACCTATATAGCTTGGGTATTAAATTGATTGGTGATATCCCGCTATACTTGAGCTACGAAAGCGCAGAAGTCTGGGCACATCAAGAGCTCTTTGATCTGGATCAAAACGGCCAGCGTCTCAGCATTGCCGGAGTGCCACCTGATGCCTTTTCGGCCTCGGGGCAATTGTGGGGAAACCCCATCTATCTCTGGGATAAGCTTCAGGAAAGCGGGTTTGAGCTTTTTGAAAGACGCTTTGAGCATATTCTCAAGTATATAGACCTGCTGCGACTGGATCATTTTATCGGTTATGTAAACTACTGGAAGGTTCCTTGTCTCGCTACACAAATGCCAGAAACTGCTGAGAACGGTAGCTGGGTGCGCGCAGTTCCAGAAGCTTTTTTTGATAAGATTTGTGGACGTTTTGGCACCGAACGCTTTATTGCTGAAGACTTAGGTATCTTAAATCAGGACGTTTGTCAGATTCGCGATTCTCTGGGCTTGCCTGGGATGATCATTCTGCAATTCTGCTTTGCAGAGAGTGTTCCTGATGTGCAGAGCTTTCCCGCCGACCGGTTCATCTATACGGGTACTCATGATAATAACACCACTTTGGGATGGTGGCAGGAATTGCCGCCAAATTCCCCTTCCCGCCTCAATCTCAGTATTTTTTGCAAGCGCTTTTTACTCCAACATGGTCTGCCTAATGATAGCAATATTAATGAGATTATGATCGATGTTGCCTGGCTCTCCGGGTGTGAACGGATGATTTTTCCGCTGCAAGATATTCTGGGCTTAGATGACGATGCCCGGATGAATATTCCCAGCACGGCCCTGGGTAATTGGCAATGGCGGATGGATCAGGAGTGTTTGAACCGTCTTTTTCAATAATAGCAGGCTCTCTTGCAAATCAAATGCAGCACGAGCTTTTCCGCTATAGCCTCATACACACCACCTAAGCACCACCCAAAGACTTCCTGAGCCCCGGCTTGGGAAGTGCTCAGGGACTGCTCAAGAGGCGCATAAGCCAGAAGAGGGAAAAGAAAAGCTGAATCTTTCCCCAGTTCTGACCTGGGCATATATTCTGTTCACTGATAATGTGCACAGCATGTAGCTCGAGATTGGAATGCCGCGATATATTGTCGTACTTTCCAGTTGTACTTATGTATGAATAAGATATCGCTTGCACTTTTTTTAATAAATCGCTTGGAGGTAATAGACCATGCCTTGGATGAGACTGTTCCCAAAGACCTGATCTATGGCCAATACCTTGTGAGTCCTGTAGGGACGGTATTCAGATAGAATCCCCGAGACTCGGGATCACCACCCTGAGTCCCTACGGGACTCACAATGCATTGGCAATCAATTGTTATGCTATCTATAATGTCGTTCCTACGGAACTCGTTAATAACGCATAACGGATAACCCTATTGCTATCTTTCAATGCCGACCTGCTTTTCTCAAAGGAAACAAGTAAAAGCGCCTGAAGATGGTTGTGCTTTTTGAACAGTCTCCGTTGATGCCCCAGCACGCAGATCGCAAAATATGCTTGACCGAAAAACCACAATGAAAAGAGATAAAAGTGTAAGCGATGTGCCTACACTAAAGTGTAAGCGATGTCTTATTCATACATTCATTCCGAAACAATAACCCACTTTCACATCACGTTCCTCTATCTCGCCTTCTGGCCATCTTCCCATCTCGCTATCTGGCTATCTCCCATCCACATAGCTTGAGCATTACGCCTCGGAGGCGTAATGGTGGCGCAATGGTGGAGCAATGCGAAGCAGACAGATGGCATCTTGCCGTGCTCGCCGTAGTCATTTCAACAGAGAGGTTTACTTATTCCGGTTCGATAACATTTATGCTTGGTCTCAGCACTCCAGCCCGGATTCTGGTATGGGCTTCCAGCAAGCATTCTTTCCCAAGATGCTGTTCAAAATATGCTTTTTGCTGTGCACTAAGCTCAAGTTTGCCAAAACCTTGGACCAGCACCAAGGGGGCGGGAATGGGTTCAAATCCCGTATTTATTACGCCTTGTTCGTTTCCCAGCAGCTCAACGACATCAGATTCGGTGACAGATGCTACGATAATCCCTTTAACGCCGGCTGAAAACAGACTTTTCAGCTCGTTCAGATCAGGCTGATAGCCCAAAGCCACAATGCTATCCGGAGCCAAGGTTTGGTTCGATCTTTCGGGTATCCAAAGTAGTTTCCCATGATTGGGATTACCCCAGCCAATACTGGCTTCCAGCCGCGTAGCATGATATCTGATCTCAACAGCCTTTTTTTCCATCACACGGCTTATGGTTCCAGTAACGTGGGCAAGGTAGTTGTGAGGTTTGGCCTTGTAATGAATGGTCATCACGGCGGTGTTTTTGTCATAATCAACTACTTCACCTGTAGTAGGGGATTGGGCCATGGCCATACCTGACGAAGCCATTTTTTGAGCCAGCATATCGCCTTGATAAACAAAATCACCCACATTCTTTTTAAGATACCATTTGATCTTTTTAGCCGGGATAGCCATTTGGGAAGAAAGGTCTACTTTTACCGGTTTACTGCTGTAATCCTGGATTTCCGAGGCAACGATCATGCCGTTATGATAGTCGATAAATTCCACTTTGCCGCGCACGGGAGATCTGAATGGTGCTTTATACCGTCCTCCGGGGAGAGCATTCAGCAAGATTTGATTAAAATCAATTATGTCTCCAGCAGCTACCTGAAGATTATTGCGGATCAGCTCTTCAGGGGCATCCTGATATGCGCTACAGGTATTGATTACATAAAGACGGGGAGGGTTATAGGGGTTGCTGGCTACCACATCCTCTGGGCTTACTCTCTCGTTTTCAGATTTGAGGATTACGCCGTTGTAAGGAAGTTCAACCACACGCGTATAGATTCCCTTTTTAGCTTGATTACGATTGCCAAAGCTCAGGGCCTCGGCGTCTGCTGGATACAGATCAAGGGCTGTTTCAGTATTTAGGGAATATTTATCTCGTTCCAGCCTGGTATCGATGATAATCGGCAGATCGGTACTGATAGTTTTATGCATATCTTCTGCATTGATGCTGCATTTTTTGCTGGCTTTGAGTTCAATTGTCTGGTTTGGGCGTGCTGGTAGATAGTAGAAAGCATCACTCAAAACTGCCATCTTTTGGTTATCCTCAAGGTTTGCCTCCAATACCGTGATATCCTTCTTATTGGGGAAAAAGGGTCTGATATATAGGGCCAGAAACTGCAGGCATTCACTATGCAATAGCTTAGTGGCAAGAGCTTCGTTGCTGGAAAGCAGTACCCCCAAATGCGGGCTGATGAAATGGCGGTCGATAGCAAATTCACTGATGCCTGTCGGTTTGAATCCGGAGATCAATATATCCATGCATTGACGGGGATTCTGAGCATGTGCGAAGATGCCGCCGGCACCGATGACAAGGTCTATATCGCGGGGATAAAAGTAATGCTTTTCTTCGTTTACTATGTATTCAAACTTTTCTTCATACTTATCTTGACCGTTGCTTTTGAGAGCATCCAGATAACCGATTTTTTGGGTATTGTAGTGCATCTGTTGGTGCTGTATAAGCGAAAGCTTGATGGCGCATTTGGCCAAAGCATGTTCGATGCGGTATTCATTCTTGCTTTGTGGGTTTAGGGTGGGATACAGGGTCTTGTTGCCGGCATAATTGCGGATTTCCGCTGCGGAGATACTATCCGGCAAGAGCGCTTTGATTTCATCTATGCCGCTTTCTTTAAGGACGTTTAGGGCACTGTAACTCATACCCAAGTTGGCGCTGACGGTGCGCTGATAATGACCGTTGATATGGGTGAAGACGTCCGTAGTCGCTCCTCCAATATCAAAGGCAATGAGATTTTTCTTTTTATCCTTGCCCAGTTGAAGGAGGGATTTGAGTACACCAGCGGGCGTAGGGAGGATGGGGCTGTGCACCACTTTCTTGAGTTGGCTATATCCCGGGGCACGTTCCATCACGTTTTCCATAAAGAGTTCCTGAATCTTTTCCTGCGTGGGTTTGAGATTCTCCCGATCCAGGTCAGGACGAAGATTGGGTAATATATACAGATCGAAATCACTGGATATCATGCGCTTGATCAGATCTGCCACATCTTGATTACCGGCATAAAGAGTGGGGATCTTGCTCGAAGTGGAAAACTTGGGCAGGGGCTTGGCAATGCGAAGAATCTCCGCCAAGCGTAAGACTGAACCTATCGCACCGCCATCTGTCCCTCCGCTGAGCAGAATCATGTCTGGCCGCAGATTGCGCATACTCAACATCTGCTCCAGGGTGCTACGCTTGTCATCCATAGCAAAGACATCAAGGATTACCCCTCCAGCTCCATAGGCGGCTCTTTTGGCGCTGCTGGCACTATCAAATAGCGTGAGTCCGATCACCAGAATTTGCAGACCTCCACCCGCGCTACTGGTAGAGAAGTATTTCACTTGGGGATTGAAGCTCAGCTGTTGTGGGCTGGCATCTGCTGCCAAGAGGGATACATTACAAGATTTTTCTACAGCCTTAGTCGCGTTATAAACGCCATAAGCCACATCATTGAAAGGTTCTTCTACTGTAGTATCGGCATGCTCTATCCCCAGCAGTCTGGCCTCGCCTTGATCTATCAATATTGCTTTGGTCGTGGTTGATCCCACGTCTGTAATAAGTATAACATCATTATTTTGCATCATCTTCTCCCTTTTGGTGTTTCTTATGGATACCATTTGGATCGTCTTTGAGCTTTATGAGACCTGATCAGGCAGGTTTTGAGCAAGCCAGAGGCCTTTATTATTGATAGTGCTCAGAGATAACTTGCATCCACTTTGGAATATCTATCTGTTGAGGACATTTGCTTAAACATTCACCACATTGGATACATTTATCGGCTCTCATGTTCTCAGGGATGAATCTTAGGTATTCCTCTTTGTTTGTGGTGAAGTTCTCAAACATAATCGCTTCCATATACTCGCCTAAAACATTGGGGATGGCGACTTCGTTAGGGCAGGGCATGCAGTATCGGCATCCCGAGCACAGAAATGGAATTCGGGATAAATAAGCCTTGCGGGCGCGAGCATAAATTTGCAGTTCTTTATCACTGAGCATGCCAGGTTTAGCTTTTTTGCTGAGCTCTATGTTTTCCTGGACTTGTTCCAAAGCGGACATTCCTGAGAGCAGCACAGTGCATTCGGGGATATTCCACACCCAGTTTAGGGCACGCTCTACTGGACTTTGAGTATTTTTTGCCTCATTCCATACGCGTTCAACTTCTGGTGGGATGTTTTG
>JARRCD010000126.1 GCA_029982875.1 Candidatus Cloacimonadota bacterium
GGGAATCTGGCCGGGGTGTTCCACTTAGTTTGAAAGTGAGCCTTATTTGAGTCTGAAACTACGGCGGTGTTCTAAGCAAGCTCCATAGCTATGCAAAGCTTCATAGTGCTGATAGGTTCCATAGCCTTTATGAGTGGCAAAGCCATATTCCGGGTAGATCGGATCCAATTCCCTCATAATCTGATCCCGATGCACTTTAGCCAGGATTGAAGCTGCGGCGATGCAGGCAAAATTGCTATCCCCTTTTACTATCGCTTCGCCTTGAATGCTATCCGGTAGATCTCTGCCATCTACCAAAGCATAAGACGCCACACTCCGTAATGCCTCATAAGCTTTACAAAAACCCAGTAATGTGGCTTGGCGGATGTTGATTTGATCGATCAGCTCTGCTTCTATCTCTACGATTTTATAGGCATAGGCATGTTGCGTGATCTTTTGATACAGAGATTCGCGTTTTTTGGCCGAGAGCAATTTTG
This sequence comes from Candidatus Cloacimonadota bacterium, assembly GCA_029982875.1. Classification (GTDB taxonomy): domain Bacteria; phylum Cloacimonadota; class Cloacimonadia; order Cloacimonadales; family Cloacimonadaceae; genus UBA5456. The sequence goes on from JARRCD010000126.1 coordinate 477, forward strand.
AATCTTTCAGCTCCTCAAAAACAAAAGCATAATCGAGTATTACCGCGGCAATCACGACCGGCCCAGCCAGTGCCCCTCGGCCGGCTTCATCGATACCGATTAGCCTCTGTAATCCTTTATTTGATAGGGTATTCAGGTCATTCTGATATAAGCGATTCATCTTTGCCCAGGACGAAGAAGAGCCGATAGTGGCGGTGATCAATGCCGGAGATTTTTTTGGGATAGTAATTTGTTTTGCTATCCGTTGTATGTATTGCCTTTAGACAAAGATCAGAGCTTTTGATCAGTTCTATCAGTTCCACACAACGATAGATCTTTTGCAGATGCTCCTCTTCCTGCAGGGAATAGCATTCTCCAAATTGAGTGAACAAATTGAGCCGTGAGATTTGCTCTCTTTTCCCTACCTTGTAGTAAGCTTCATGTACTATCCGGGCTGTGGGTTCGATGGTGTAATCACAAGAATCACTGAAATTTTGCATGCTGTTGAGAATGGTAGAGATATCAAAGATAAACAATCCGCCCTCAGCCAAAGCTTTGGCTACTTGCTGCAAGCATTTGGCAATTTGAGCAGATGAACTGAGATAGTTTATGCTATCAAATAGACATATTATAAGGTCGTAATCCTTCTTGGGTATTCTATCCGTGAGCGCTGCTTGATAGAGATTGGGCTTCAGCTTCTTTTGATAAGCGATCTCGAGCATCTGAGGGGAGATATCACAAGCATCTACTTCACAACCTGCATGCACAAATCTGGTGGATACATTGGCGGTTCCACAGGCAAGTTCCAAAACCCGATGGCAGGGCCGGGAGGAATAGGTCTTTTGCCAGGACTTTAGCTTGTGAAACCAAAGCTCATAATCCACATGGGCCATGTATGAGTCATAGCGATTTGCAAAGAAACTGTAAGCCCCTGAGCCTTGCTTGAGACAGGTTTGTGCGGTCATAAATGGGATCAAATCCAGATTCCTGAGCTGCATACAGAGAGCTTCAGCAAAATAAAAAGCGGTGCGAAATGCTTCAGCCTGAAATTGCCAGAGTTCTGCTCCCAAACATAGAGATATCTTATTATCTCTTAGGAAGATATGCAGGTAAGACTGGGGGGCGGTAGAGATTATAAGCTTCACAATTTCGCGGTTGCTGCTCAGCAAGAGTTTGGAAGTGGAGGGATTGGCATAGAATTCAGCCAAGTATTCTACACTGTGAAATTCCTCTTCAGCCAACCACGCGGCTGCGCGTCTGTCTGTAGCAAAAATATAGATTTCATGCTCTGCCAGGAACTGCCTTATTCTGAGTTCTGGTCCCTTGTTCAGGAGCAAGATTCCATAGCTTTTGCACACATGCAAGTGCGGCACATCACCCCAGAGCTGGAGGGCCTGCTCAAAACTAACACAAATTTCCAGCAGATCTTTAGGATGGTCTATGCTGTCTGCCGCTACTTGCCAAAAACCATGGTCTCGTTTTGGGTAAAACCTCAGGATGTCTGCCTGAGAGACATCAGATAGCAGTAACGAGAATCTCATTTACAGTTTATCACTACTCCCCGGTTTGGTGAGGGGGGCGCCCAATTTACAGAGTTCGCACTCTTCCGGGGACCAAAGGGGAATATCCAATCTTAACAAGCTTTCCACCGGAATGTCAAAATCTACCCTCTTGTTACTGCGATCTACTAAAAGCCCGATTGCGACAACTCGGATTTCATGATTTGCCGCACATTGCAGCACTTCTTTTACGCTGCCACCGGTAGACATCACATCTTCGATAACTACTGCTCTCTTGCATAAGGATAGATCAAACCCCGTCCGAAACACCATCTTCCCTTCATCTCTTTGGGTAAAGACAAAAGCCTTGCCCAGAATGCGGGCGATCTCAAAAGCGAGGACAATTGCGCCATAAGCAGGGCCGATGACGACATCAAAATTGTATTCACTCAATCTATTTGCCAATCTTTTGCAAAGGGTATACGTAGCTTCGGGGTTTTGCAAAACTCTGATTTTTTCTATGTATTGGTTGCTATGGTTACCGCTGGTCAATTGAAAATGTCCTTCCAATAGCGCATTTTCCCTTTTTAAGATTTGAGAACACAGATAGGCATCGTTGAGGTCCTCCAGCAGGGCAGTGGCTTCTTCTTCTACATCTTCATATACCTGTAATTGGATCATATACATATCTCCAGCTATAGATGAATACATACTCAAGAAGCGTTCGTTTTGCAGAAACACATCAAAGCCGGAATCTTCCAAAAAGCCCTTGGCCATTTCTGCCTCAAAAAAGTCTGTGTAACTGGCAATGGTTACCAAGTTTTCTTGCATGCTTGTCTCCTTTAACATAAAGTAAAGGGGGCAGCATAACCACCCCCAACAGTTCTATCGGTTACATTCGGGAATTAGCTCTTGCCGATCTCAATCCCTCGCTTGATAGCTTTGAGATTGAGCTCGAGTAATTCCGGATTCTTGGCTTTCATATAACTGGTGAGATCATCAGCTATGGTTTCATATTTGATCAAAGCAGTTTTTCCAATGATGACTCCGATGGCCAGCATATTCAGCACCATGGGATTACCGATCTCATTGGCAATATCACTCATGGGGGCGGATATCTGGGTGATGTCCTCGCGCTTGCAGCCATTTGGACACATTGAAGTATTATAGATCAAGATGCCACCAGGTCGAATCATCGGGGCAAATTTGTCTATGGAAGGTTGATTGAGGGCTACCAATATATCGGGGAAACTGACAATCGGTGAAGCTATGGCTTCATCTGAGACAACAGTCGAAACATTTGCCGTTCCACCACGCATTTCCGGTCCGTAGGAAGGTAACCAGGATACATTCTTCCCTTCTTTCATGCTGGCTTGGGCAATGAACTTGCCAATGGTGAGTACTCCTTGTCCTCCGAAACCTGCACATATCATCTCAGTAGTCATTATTCCACTCCTTTGCCTTTATCTCTATAGCAACCAGTCTTAAAGAAAGGCAGCATATTCTCTTTGGCCCAATCGCGGGATTTGATCGGGTCCATGCCCCAGTTTGTCGGGCAGGTGGAAATGAACTCTACAAAGGTAAAGCCTCTACCTTCTTTATTGTATTGGATTGCTTTGTTGACCGCTTTTTTGGCTTTCAGAATATCGGCAGGACTCAGCAGAGAAACTCTTTCGATATAATAGGGCGCGATCAAAGTTGCCAGTAATTCACACACGCGGATGGGAAAGCCGATGTCGTCCGTATTTCTGCCATAGGGACTGGTAGTGGTTTTCATATCCGGCAATGTAGTAGGTGCCATTTGGCCACCCGTCATTCCGTAGATAGCATTATTGACGAAGAAGACAGATATATGTTCTCCGCGATTGGCAGCATGCACAATCTCGGCTGTTCCTATGGCAGCGAGGTCTCCATCACCTTGATAGGTGAAGACATGCATATCCGGACGGGCTCGCTTAATGCCCGTGGCAACTGCTGGAGCACGTCCGTGCGCAGCCTCTGCCATATCCATATTGAAAAACTTATAGGCAAACACGGAGCATCCTACCGGGGCTACTCCTGCCATTTTGTTGATCAGGCCATGTTCATCGATGGCTTCGGCGATTAGCCTGTGAGCCACTCCATGGAGGCAGCCAGGACAATAGGTAAAGGGGGTTTGGGTAAGCGATTCAGGTCTTGTTGCGATTATTTCCACTTTTTACTCCTTCAAGGCAGCTTCGAGCTTTTCTTTGATTTCAGCCGGAGTAAAGACTACTCCTCCTACTTTTCCCCAGAATTCTACCGGTACCTTTCCAGCAGCAGCGATTTTTACATCATCCACCATTTGTCCGGTATTTAGCTCGAATACATATATTTTCTTAACCTTGGGGCCGATGGCTTTGGCAATCTCATCATAGGGGAAAGGCCATACATTGATGGGGCGTACAAGTCCTATGCTCTTGCCTTCCTTTTTCAATTCGTTGATGGCAGATTTTACCACCCGGGAAGCTGTTCCCCAAGCTACACACAGGATCTCGTTATCATCAGAAAGTTCGTATTTTTCATATCTAATCTCATTTTTTTTGATTTCGGCATACTTTTTGGAGAGATTATTCACGTGCTTTTCCAGAACTAAGGGATCGATTTCCAGGGAATTGATCTCGTGATGATGCTTCTTGTCGCCGTCTTCATTGGGATTGATGCACCAGGATTTATGCTGCTTCCACATTTCAGCAACTTCTTCATCGCTCTTGGCCGGGCGAAATTCCACCGGTTCCATCATCTGACCCAGCATGCCATCAGCCAGGATCATTACCGGATTGCGGTATTTATCTGCCAAATCAAAGGCATCCGCAGCCATGTCGGCAAATTCCTGCACAGAGCTTGGTGCCAACACGATGAGACGATAATCTCCGTGACCGCCACCTTTGGTGGCTTGGAAATAATCTCCTTGAGCTGGTTGAATGTCACCCAAGCCGGGGCCACCACGTTGCACGTTTATTATCACGCAAGGTAGTTCTGCTCCAGCGATATAGGATATTCCTTCCATCTTCAGAGAAATGCCGGGGGAGGAAGAAGAAGTCATTACTCTCTTTCCACATCCGGCTGCTCCATAGACCATATTGATGGCTGCTATTTCACTTTCGGCTTGTATAAAGGTGCCATCTACTTTTGGCATCATGCGAGCCATATACTCAATTAATTCACTTTGAGGAGTGATGGGGTAGGCGAAATACAATCTGCAGCCACTGCGAATGGCAGCTTCAGCTACAGCCTCATTTCCTTTCATCAAGATCTTTGCCATATTTACCTCACTTCTCAACCGTTATTGCCACATCCGGGCAAGTTACATAACACATCTTACAGGCGATGCACTTTTCTTGTTCGAAACCTTCTGCATAGTGGTAGCCTTTGGCATTGATGTTTTCCGAAAAGCGAATTATCTTTTTCGGACAAGCGGCAATGCATAAACCACATCCTTTGCAGTAGTTTGGGTCAACCGTTATTCTTGACATGGTTGTACTCCTTAACTTATATTTTTTCACTAAAGTGATAGCAGCAGAAGTGCACAGATTCTGTCAACTTATTTTCCAAATTTATGTATTTATAATTAAGCGTCGAGCTCACGCAGTCAGCTTGATCTGAGGCCAGAGGTTTTTGTTTTAAGAACACTCTATATTGATTGAGCTATTCTACAAATCAGCAGCTGGGGCATTTGTATTAGTTCTTTCTTTATATTTCGCAAGGAGACTGTTCAACTAAATTAGTATTATTTTCAATAAATTAGCATACGCCAAAGTGGAAAAAGTGGGCGAGTCAGACCCATAATCGAATTGCCCCTCAAATTGACATTATGTAGCTCCTTTGGCGTTAATCCTACCAAACCAATGATTTTTCTCTAAAAACGGCCTTGCTTCCAGGGGCGTTGTTTTAGGCCGCAAAATGGACAAAATGTA
>JARRCD010000016.1 GCA_029982875.1 Candidatus Cloacimonadota bacterium
CACTAAACTCTACGCTTTGACTTTGCGTATGATTTGGTTTTTTGAGACCTTTTGATGCGCGTCCAACTCATATGGATATCCTGATCAGCCAGTTTCTTGGGGATGCTCTTCAGAATGGAATTAGCCAGTACTGAATAGAACAGGTGAGCTTCAACCCGGGTGTCCTTTTGATGATGTATGGGTCTTGTGCCCAAATCAGTTTTCAGGCAACGAAAGGCGGATTCTACTTCATTCAGTTTCATGTAAAAACCCCAGATTTCTTCTGAACTGAGCCCCACGCTATTAGTTTCGATGACATACCTTTCTTTTTGTCCTGACTCTCGGTAAAACCTTCCAGGCTGCTGAACTCTTTCCGAAAGTCGTTTACAGCGTAGGAATCTCCGGATCGCAAAATCAGCCTGACAGAAAAACCACAATGAAAAGAGATAAAAGTGTAAGCGATGTCTTATTCATACCTGAGTTCTTCCTGATCGTGGCTCCAAAGGGGTTGGGATGGCTTGCCAAAGCTTATTTTACCAGCAGAGGGTCTGCCGTTTTCAATATTCTCAAAACAGGTTGGAGTGATACTCGCTCGCATGGCGAGAGAGCCGGGTAAAAGCGGCAAGATGCCCCTTCCACCGCCATCCGGAGTTCCAGGAAGCACCAGTTCCAACAGCAGTGGCAAAGTCTATTTGAACTTGGGATTAAGTCCTGATGCTCTCCTGTTCAGGACTTGATCACGACTTAATCCCAACTCAAACTTGAGTAAGACATACAAGAGTAAATCAAGAATAGCATAATCGTTCTTGATCAGCCTTGGATTAGTGCTTCGCTTTCAGGATGGCGGTCTACATTGAGGGTAATGCCCATCTGTTCGGCGAATAAATGAGCTTCACCAAAGTTTTCCAGTAGATGGGCATCCGAACCCACAGAAATGAGCTCTCCGCCCAGTTCTTGATAAAGTTGGAGATAATCAGGCTCGGGGATGCTTTCACGATATGGTTTGCGCAGACTGCTCAGATTGATCTCCAGAGCTATCTTGCGCTTGATCATAGTTTTGAAGATATCTTTGATGAGACCTTGCACCAGCCTTTCATCCGGTCGATAGTCGTAATAACGTTTATATACACCCAGATGTGCCAAGATATCAATATCACACTCACTCACAAGGGCAAGATTATTCTCGTAGTAATCCCTGATTTGAGCATTGGACAGAGGTTTTTTTAAGGGAATTGCCACATTCGTATGATCCCTTAAAAAGTGCACCGAGCCTAAGATAGGGAAGAAGTCAAAGCCAGAGATCAACTCTTTGGCATAGTCCCGCAAGAGATGATAATCCCCAATCTCGATGCCACTACGGAGTTTGATCTGGGGATAGCGTTCTTGTAAGAGCTTCGTATAAACATGATATTTCTTGAGTGAAGGCAAACCATAGTTGCTAAGCTCCAAAGGTAAAAGATCGAGGTGCTCGGTTATGGCTATCTCATCATAGTGCAAGCTGATAGCCTTTGCCATCAGAGCATCACCCTTGATAACGCTGTCATAACTGAATTCTGTGTGGATATGGTAATCAAATCTCATTTTGCTAAAATCGCAGCGCCCAATGCGCCGGTAATCTCAGGATCATCCGGAATGAGCAATTCAGTATTAAGCAGATTAGCCAAACAATATACCAGGTCGGCAGATTGAGCCACGCCTCCGGTGAAAACAATGGGAGCCTGGCATTGTAACGGAGACATCTGAGCATATATCCTGCGGGCAATGCTTTTATGCACTGCTCTGGCGATATTGGGAACACTATTCCCGGTGGCCAAAAGACCTATGATCTCGGATTCGGCAAAGACGACGCAGGTGGAATTTAGCGGGATATCGGTGTCCGATTCTGCGGCCAGCTGCGAAAGCTTGGGCAAATCGCATTGCAATTTTATGGCAGTCATTTCCAGGAATCTGCCCGTTCCGGCGGCACATTTGTCATTCATCACAAAGTCTATGATCTCGCCATCCTCATTCAAGCTGATAATTTTGGAATCCTGACCTCCAATATCAATGACAGTCCTGACTTCAGGAAAAAGATATTTACAGGCTTCAGCATGACAGACGATCTCACTTTTGATAGCATCTGCCCGTTTATACATCTTTCTGCCATAACCCGTTACACAGCTGGAAGCGATGTCTTGAATCTCCTGGCTCGGCGCGGCTGCCTGAATGAGTTTGTCTACTGCAGAGCTGGGGTTGATCTCGGTGGCTTGCCAGGCTTTAAAAGCAATTTGCGCTTGGCTTTGATCAAAGATTACGATCTTGGTATTGCGGGAGCCGATGTCTATTCCAAGCGTTTTCATATCATACCATGACAAAGGATATATGATTTTGCGGCTGCAGATATCGCTCGATGATGCCGTCTATCTGCTCAATCTTGATGCTGTTGATGCGCTGTTCCCGATTCAGATAAAAATCCAAATCATAGCCCAGAGAGATCAGATTAGCAATGGCAGCGGCCTTGAAAGAGAGGTTCTCATCATCAAAGCGGGACATCGCTATCAGAAAGTTTTGGGCATTATACAGTTCCTGCTGCGATATTCCGGATACTGATAAATCTGCTATAATCTCCTGCATCATCTTCAGGCATTTCAGATATAGCTTGGGATCACAGAAGGCATAGGCACACCAAAAGCCCAGATCCCGAATTGATGAGAAGTCAAAACCCGTCTGATATGCAAATCCATATCGCTCCCGCAAAATATCATACATACGTGAAGAAAGATCACCACCTAATATGTGCTCCAAAAGATGAAAAGCGGTATTATTGGAAATCTCGGAAGCAGGACAACCCAGTCCCCCGATATGGATGATAGATTGGTCTAATTTGCGATATTCACGCCGCAAAGCGGACGGTTTTGTAACGTATTCCAAGTTGTGGGGAGGAATGCGTTTCTTGCCTCCGGTTTGGCCAAAATATTTCTCAGCCAGATCATAAACCTGCTTTGGGTCCATTGATCCAACTATGCAGATGGCAAAATCCTCCCCCAAATCCCAAGTATCCAGCCACTTAATGCAATCATCCAGGCTAATCGAGGCGATGTCTGATATATCTCCCGTGGCACTATAAAGATTGTTGCGTTTGCCAAAAAGCATGCGAAACCAGGCTTTGTATGCCACGCTGATGGGATAATCCCGCTCCCGGCGGATGGTGTCTATGGCAGCATTCTTCAGCATAGTAAGATAGGCTCTATCGAATCTGGGCTCAAGGATAATCTCACTGAGCAGGCTCAAAACAAGGGGTAAATCTGAAATATCGCACTTGCCCCGAAATATAGTGCTGTCCAGATGATGTAATACCCGAATCTGGAAGCCATACTCCCGCGATAGTTGCATGATCTCTTCATGACTGCGGTATTGAGTTCCATAGAGCATTAGGGCTGTAGCAAAGTAATTGATGCCGATCTTGGTATCCGTAAGCTGCGACAAACCGGAGGCCAGGGCAAAACCGCATAGTTCTTTGCCAGGCAGATAGTTATAGACAAGCTTGAGATTGTTTGCCAGGCGATAACAATGATACTGAGGGCTGGCGGCAAGCTTGCTCTTGGGTGCAGAGCTGATCCTGGCTGGAATAACTTTGGGGGGCCTCGGCTTGATCCTGTTTTCTTTAGGAATATCAAGTTTAGCATAGAATTGCAATAGCTCTTTCTGATCGCGGGATAAACCAGCTTTCCCCTGATAGAAAAAAGCCATTTGATCTTGTCTCCATAATCTGCGCACAACCGATAATACCTCATCCCTTGTGATCGAATCTATAAAAGCCCCATAATTCGATATCCGGGATAGATCACCGTTAAATTCCTCTGCTGCTATGAGATTGGCAGTTTGCTCAACCCCGTCAAAGCTGTGCAGCCAATAATGAATGAGGTCCTTTTTTACCAGTTCAAAGTCCTTTGCAGGTATTCCCTTATTGAGCAGGTCTGCCCAGGCTTGAAAGAAGCTCCGGATAATGCGGGCTTCCTGTCCCTTTTTGCTGGGATACAGCAGAATTACGCTGACACCAGAAAGTAATCCGCTCAGAGAGCTTACTTTCACTGCTGAACAGAGTTTATCTCTTTCTACCAATATCTTATGCAGAACAGAGGATTTGCCTATAGCAAGATAGCGAATGGCAATATGTAAGGCTTCACTATCGGGATGACTCTCTTTAAGCTCCGGCAAAGCTATTCCCAGCATTTCCATGCCTGTTTTGTTGCGTTCAAATACACGCCACTTGTCCGGCATCAGGTGCTTACCCTGAGTAGGGGCGATATCCCGCTTTTCCCACTCTCCGAAATAACTGAGGAAGGATAGCTTGATCTGGGCTTCATCAAAATCACCTGTTGCCACTAAAAAGGCATTCCCCGCCTGGTAGTGTCTCTTGTAAAAAGCCTGCAAACGGCTTAATGTGGCAGCTTCAACCGATTTCGGAGTGCCCAGCACAGGACGCTTCAAAGGACTGTTTTCAAAATAGTTCTTTTGTATGTATTCAATGAAATCTATCTCTGGCTCGGCTTCGTATTGGTGTATCTCTTCCAGGATAATCTGCTTTTCCATCAGCACATCCGCACTATCAAAACAGGCGCGATAAGCTATCTGCGCCAGAATATCCATGCCCGTATCAAGCTTTTCTGATGGTATGATCAGGTAATAACAGGTGCTGTCAAAATCTGTGTAAGCATTTAATACTGCTCCGATCTCCGAGGCCTTCTTGCTGAGAGTGTTATCCGGGTATTTCTCAGTAGCTTTGAAGCTGAGATGCTCTAAAAAGTGCGCGTAACCTTCCTCATCCTGCCTTTCTTGCACAGAGCCGCTTCGGATATATAGCTGCAGGCATATTATCGGATTCGAGGTATCCCGCAGATACAATAGCTTCAGAGAGTTTGCAGCCCTATACTCCCTAAGTTCGGTATCCCGATACAAACTCGTCTTCATTTGGCAGGACAGGAGATCATGGCATAAGCATTGTGCAAATGGATGGATTCAGCGTTTTCGGATTCCACGTAAAAGCTCCTGATGCGAGTGTCCTTTTCCAGAGCAAGGGTAATCTCCCGTACGATATCCTCCACAAACTTGGGATTTTGATATGCCTTTTCTGTTACATACTTCTCGTCCACCCGTTTTAGCAGGGAATAGATTTCGCAGGAGGCAGTAGCTTCAGCTAATTCGATCAATTCCTCCAGCCAAACAAAGCCATCATAACTGACCTTGATCGTGATCATGCTGCGCTGGTTGTGAGCTCCATATTCGGAAATCTCCTTGGAACACGGACAAAGGGAAGTAACCGGGACGATAACTCCTATTAAGAGTTCATATCGATCTTTCAGGGATGCGCTAAAGACACAATCATAAGATAATATGGAAGCAATACCAGACACCGGTGCGTGCTTGGTCAAAAAATAGGGGAATGTGATATCAATATAAGCAGCTTCAGCTTTGAGCGAGCTTTTGAGCTCGAGCAGGAAACTTTCCAGGTTTCCAATCAGCGCTTCCTCGTGGTAATGATGCAGAATCTCCACAAAGCGGCTCATGTGCGTACCCCGCTTATTATGTGGTAATTCAACGTAGATATTCAGATTCGCCACCGTATGCTGTGTGCCTCTCTGCCTGTCTTCCACTACAATGGGATAGCGTAGTCCCTTTACTCCTACTTTGTCGATGACTATCTTACGGGTATCAGTTTGACTTTGGATATCTGGGATGCTCATATCTTTTCATTGAACCTCAGTTCTTTCATCCCCTCTGACTTGAGGGAAACGATTGCCTCATCCTGCCTATAATAGATAACGCAATTTGTATCTGCTCTTTCACGCACTATATTTAGAGCGTCTTCAGGATTAATGGTAAATAGGGCAGTGGATAATCCATCAGCCAAAGCTGCATTATCGGCAATAACTGTTACCGAAAATACATCCTTTACAGGCATACCAGTGTGAGCATCGAGGATATGATGGTATCTGATCCCATCCTTGTCAAAGTATTGTTGATAATCTCCGCTGGTGCTTACGCTCTGGTTATTGATACTAAAGCTGGCTATACTATCATCTTCCTTGCGAGGATGCTGGATATAGACCAGAGGAGCGATATCATAGCCAAAGAAAGTCATTGAGCTCCGGCAATTGATATAGCCTCGGGTAATAAAACTTTTTTTCATGTAGGATAGTGCTTGATCCAGAATATAACCTTTGGCCAATGCACCAAAGCTAAGCTGCATATCACGGGGTTTGTAAAGGTAGTTTTCGTCATATTTGATGCGTGAAAAATCTACCTTCTGCAGTTCTTTCTGAATCAGCAAGGAATCTGGAATTATATGCTCTTCAGCGGAAAAGTTCCATAGATCCCATACCGGTTTGATAGTAGGATCAAAGGAGCCATCAGTCATCTGCCACAGACTATCGGAAAGCTGTAGTAAGGAGAACAGATCCAGATCCATATCAAAAGTCTCATCAGGGCTGCTATTGATATGTGAGATCAGGCTTTCGGAATCGAATTCATCCAGTTTGCTTTCCAAATCACTCATCAAGCTAAAGACCTTCTCGATTTCAGCTCCCACGTTTTTGGATTTGGAGGTGGCCGAGATCTCAACTATCGTATCCATGATATACTTGCTGCGGATCTCGGTGTATTCTCTTGTGAAGTATTGGTAAGCCCCATAGCCTATCACCACTATCAGAATAATCAGGGAATAGATTTCTTTTCTGCTCATCGTTTAGATCCTATAATCAAGTAGTTCATACTCTTCGAGCTTGATGATGTAATCCCGAATGGCAAAAACCGACAAAGGCAGGGTAAAGAGCATCGGGAATACCGCCAGCACAAAGGCTGCGATATTTAGAATGGCCAATACCAGAGCTAAAAGGTAGATATTCCATCTTACATCGGCAAAGTGCTGATAACTGAGCTTGATAGCCTTCCAAGGATTAACCTCACGTCGCTCCATGATAACCGGAGCAGGTAATACTATCGCAGCCCAATAATTGATTAACACAATCCAGACCAAGCGTAGAATTGGATCACTGGCAAAACCTGGGAATCCAAAGCAGATCAGATAAAAGAACATCAGCAAGAGAGCATTAAGCAGGCAAAACAGCAGATACTTGGGATAGGAGCGCAAGGCATGTCTGAGTTCTGCAAAGCTGAGATGGTATTCCTGATGATTGCTGATTGCGTTAAAGGGGATTAATAGCATTGGTGCAAAGATACTTATCAATACTGATTTCAGAGATAGGTTTAATAATAGATGGATAATAGTAGAAACATCATTGTTAATATAGTTATTGAAGATCCAGATTAGCATAGCTATCGGGATGGCACCCAGAATGATGCTAAATCCCATGGCCGGGACCATGGCTGAGATTTTTCCGGTTAGTTGCTTGCGGCTGTTTTTCAGACTCTTCATAGCCGCTAAATCAGTTTTGACCACCGGGCTTTGCATCCCGCAATTAACACACCAGAGATCATGAGTTCCTAAGCGTGCATTACATTTTTTACAGCGCATTGATTCTCCTTAACACTTTGACCACCCGCAGGATGGGCATTTGAGACAGCCTTCGCTATGTTCGATAGTTGATCCGCAATCCGGACATACAGCAAGTTTTGCTCTGGGAATGTTCTCCTCCCGGACTGGTTCCTGGTCTATGGTGAAATCGATTGATTTGATCTCATCGCTATTATGCAGAATCAGGAAGTTTTCCAAAGCCTGGCCTACCGCATCACCGCAGGATGTAATCATCTTGCCTTTGTGCCACATCGGTGAGGGGCAGCGAATTCCCTTCAATTGGCGGATAATGGCTTCGATTCTGATTCTGGATCTTAATGCCAAGGAAGAGAGCCGGGCTATGGCTTCCAATTGAGCAGATGCACAACCACCTACCTTACCCATTTGGACAAAGACTTCACAAGCTCCCTGAGAATCCGTATTGATGGTTACATACATATGTCCACAGCCAGTTTCGAGGCGTTGAGTAATGCCATGTGTGATTTCTGGACGTTGTCTGGGTGCGACTTTTCGGGAGTCTTGATTTTGTCCTTTTTGTGATGAGCCCACCGAGAGTACTTGATTCTCTCTGCTTCCGTCACGATATACGGTAACCCCTTTGCATCCAAGCTGATAAGCCAGGATATATGCTTCTCTGATATCCTCAAGACTTGCGTGATTGGGGAAATTGATGGTCTTGCTCACAGCGTTATCGGTATATTTTTGAAAGGCCGCTTGCATGCGAATATGCCATTCCGGTGAGATATCGTGAGCAGTTTGAAATACTTCCTGCAAATCCTGAGGCACTTCAGAAAGATGAATCGCAGAGCCAGATTGACTAATTTTCTCCAGCAATTCCTCAGAAAGCAAATCCCGTTCTTTCAGGGCTTCTTCAAAATACTTATTTACATACAGCAATTTCTCTGTATCCATTACGCTTTTAACATAGACCAGTGAGAATTGAGGCTCGATTCCGCTGGAGGTATCTGCGATCATGCTAATGGTACCGGTTGGAGCGATCGTTGTTAGCGTAGCATTTCTGATTCCTTTTGTTTGAATATCCTGAGCCAGAGTTTCCCAATCGCAGTATTTAGCTTCGCGATACAGGATGCCTTTAGCGTAGATACTCTCATCAAAATTGGGGAAACTGCCCAATTCAATCGCCAATTCCATGCTCCGTGTCTTTGCCTCAAAATCAATGGTCTCCATTAACTGCTCGGCCAGATCAACCGCTTTTTGACTCATATATGGGATCTTTAGCCGGTACAGCAAATCCGCCCATCCCATCACTCCCAGGCCGATTTTACGATTTGCTCTCGCCATCTCTTCGATCTGCTTGAGAGGAAATTTGGATTGATCGATCACACGGTCCAAAAAGTCCACACTATCCCTTACCACATTGCGAAGTTTTTGCCAATCCAGAGCATCATCTTTAAGCATATTTGCCAGATTAATGGATCCCAGATTGCAAGCTTCATTAGGCAACAAAGGCTGTTCACCACAGGGATTGGTGGATTCTATTACGCCGAGGGCAGGAGTTGGATTCACCTGATTGATCCGATCCAGAAATACTATGCCGGGTTCTCCATTTTTATGTGCCATTTCCACAATCAGATCAAAGACCCCGCCCGCATCAAGTTTGCCTACCACTTTATTGGTGTGGGGTGAGATCAGATCATATTCCTTGCCTTCAGCCACTGCGCGCATAAAACTCTCGGTTAAACCTACGCTGATATTGAAGTTGTTCAATTCCCTGGGATCACTTTTACAGGTAATAAAATCCAAGATCTGGGGATGATCCACATTGAGAATTGCCATATTAGCTCCACGCCGCGTACCGCCTTGCTTGACCGCATCTGTAGCAGCATTAAAGACCTTCATAAAGGAGATCGGACCACTGGATACACCATTGGTTGAACGAACCCGAGCATTTGCCTCCCGCAGACGGCTGAAAGAAAAGCCGGTGCCACCGCCACTTTTATGGATCAAAGCTGCATTCTTGACCGTCTCAAAGATGCTGTCCATACTATCATCGATGGGCAAAACAAAGCAAGCCGAAAGCTGTTGCAGATCCCCACCAGCGTTCATCAATGTGGGAGAATTAGGCAAGAAATCACCGCTATCCAAAAGAGTATAAAACTTTTCGCACAGCTTCTCATCATCTCCGGCAATGTTATCTGCCACACGCTTGATCAGCTTGGGCCAGTCTTCGAGAAATTCACCTTTGTCATCTTTCCGGAAATAACGTTTTTTTAATACGACCAGAGCATTTTCACTTAATTGCATCATGGCCTCTTACACCGCGGGCAAGGCCAGGATCTCACGAGCCTGAGCAGGAGTTGCCAGGGGTCTGCCGATCTCTTGGGCAATCCGGGCAAGCCGGGCTACTAATTGCGCATTGGAATCCGCCACCACGCCTTTGTGGTAATAGATATTATCCTCAAAACCAGCACGGATATGCCCACCGGTTACCATTGCTATCATAGCCGTTGGTAAATGCCACTTGCCGATTCCTGCAACAGCCCAGGTTGCCGTGGGTATTTCCTCTGCCAAGTGTTCCATCATATACATTAGATTCTTGGGCTTGCCACTCATTCCACCCGGGACGCCCAGGACAAACTGAATGTGCAGAGGATCGTGCGTGATTATCCCTTTTTTGATTAATTTGCTTACCACATCGATCATCCCGGATTCATAAACTTCCACTTCCGGTACCACATGATATTCTTTGAAAGCTTCTGCCAGGCGGATGATATCCTTGGGATGATTGATAAAGATATCATCGCCAAAATTCAGCGTGCCGGCATTGAGAGTTCCCATATCCGGCTTAAGAGCAAGAGGAGCAAGCCTTTTCTCAAAAGCTTCTCCCACCGCGCCACCGGTACTGATCTGGATGATTACTTCCGGAACTGCCTTGCGAATGGCTGTGATGGACTCCTCAAAACGTTCAAGTCTCTGACTGGGTGTTCCGTCATCTTCGCGCACATGGAGATGGATTACTCTGGCCCCAGCTTCAAAACAGGCCTTGGCTTCCTTGGCCTGTTCTTCCGGTGTTACGGGCAGATTGGGCTGATCTTTACGGGTGGTTTCTGCACCCGTTATCGCCGCCGTCAAAATGATAGGTCGCATGTTTACCTCTGTATTTTCTTATCTTATTAATTTCTTACGGTCGAAATGCTTATCTTTCCAAGCTGATTTCAACTTGAGATTAAGTCCTGTTGAAGTCCTGAGCTGGACTGGATCAGAACTTAATCTTAAGTCAAAATAGACCGCAATGCAAAACCTGAAGCTGGGCTGACTGGGACTGTCAACAGCATAATTAGCAGATAATTAGTCGATAAACCAGCTTTCGAACAAACGCACTCGCTTGAGGGTATTCAGATTCGAATCCAGGATTCTGCTCGCGATAACTGCAAATTTAGCTTCGTTGTCGCTTACAAAAAACTTGTCTGTCCCCAGAATTCCATCATATTCAGAGGGTAGTATGTTTTTTAGATATTCGCTGATGGCATCGGCACTATCCACCAAACATACATCATCACCGACATATTTCTGGATCACGTGGGATAGCAAGGGATAATGCGTGCAGCCCAAAACCAGCGTGTCTATCTTTTTGTCCAACATCGGGCTTAGATATTCTTCTACCACCTGTAAAGCAATCTTATGATCCTGCCAACCTTCTTCTACGATCGGCACAAAGAGGGGACAAGCCGTAGAAAAAACAACCGCTTCTGGCAGGCGCAATTTGATCGCTTTGCTATACGCCTCACTACGCACAGTTCCTTCGGTGCCGATTATGCCAATGCGCTTGTTTTTTGTAGATTTCACCGCAGCTTCACTTCCGGGTTCAATCACCCCGATGATCGGAATATCTGTAAGCTCCTTAAGATAGGGGAGAGCTACTGAGGAAGATGTATTGCATGCGACTATCAGCGCTTTTATCCCTTGTTGTAAAAGGAATCTGGCGTTTTGCACGGAATACTCAATGATCGTATTTGGAGATTTGGGACCGTAAGGAACCCGTGCTGTATCACCAAAATAGATCAAATCTTCTTCTGGAAAACTCCGGCGTATGGCTTTGTATACGGTAAGTCCCCCTACGCCAGAATCAAATATCCCGATAGGCTTTTTCATGATTTTTTATTCCTGCTTTTCGTTCTCGATTTTGATCCATCTTTTTTGCGGGCAGTTCTGGCGTCAACCCTTATTCTTTTTCCCCCGCTTTTCGTACTTGTTGGAGCAGGGCGCTTGATATTGTGGTAATGTGTATGTGCTTCAGGAGCATCGCTAAGTTCCAGATATACATCGTCACTTACTTCCATGATTCTCACTTTGAGCTTATCAAGCAATTCGAAAGATTCTCCACTGCGGGGATTTACAAAGCGCATTTCCCGATCATGATATTCCCATTTTCCACTGCCAAATTGGTTTTTTTGTAATACCGCAGACACGGGCATCTCATTTAATCTCACCAAGGCTGAAGAGCTATTTGTGGAGACCAAAAGTGCCGTATATTCCTCTCCGATATGCTCTTTCATGAAAGTGGCACTATATACACGTTCAATATCACGTTCTGCTTGGTCAGCCTGAAGTTCCTGCTCCGATGCCACATTTGCCCAATGCTTTATCTGCTCAGTACTGATCTTGTCATGCTTTGATTTTATGATGTAACGCTTGCACAAATGATGCACTGCCAGATCACAAAGCCGACGGATGGGACTGGTGAAGTGGGTGTAATTTTCCAACCCGAGACCAAAATGACGGATATGATTTGTAGTATACTTTGCCTTCTTCATGCTCCGCAGGATTATGCGTTCAAATACTTTGTGATAATCTTCATTGGGTAAAGCTAAAAGCAGGTGTTGAATGCTCTTGTTTAGGTTTTCTTGCTCGATATAAGCAATGCCATAAAAATCCAGGACTTCTGCCAGCCGTTCAATCTTTTGTTTGTCCGGATCTTCATGAACTCTGTATATCGAAGCAGGAGCACGCTTGGCAAGCTCTTGAGCAATATACTCATTAGCCACCAGCATGAAGTTTTCGATCAGTTTATGACTTTCCGTTTCTTCCGCTATGCTGAGGCGGTGCACAAAGCCCTCTTCATCATATTCATATTCGATTTCAGGCAGATCAAAAAAGATGTATCCGGCATCCATGCGAATCTTGCTGAGCTTTGCAGATAGCCTTCTACCCTGTTGCAGAGCTTCAATCAAGGTGGGGGAGAGTCTGGTAGTTTTGCCGTCAAAAAGCTCATCCACTTCCTCATAAGCAAGACGAGCATCAGAGCGGATCACACTCTCATATAATCTCTGATTCAATATTTCGCCATTCTTTGAAAACTCAGTCTCTACCGTCATGCAAGCTTTGTCTTCATCAGGTCTGAGACTGCAGATAAGATTTGATAGTCGCTCCGGAATCATGGGTATTACTTTCTTGGGGAAATAAAAGCTATTGCCCCGAATTGAGGCCTCCGTAAAGGTCTCACTACCTATTGGTACATAATGCGCTACATCAGCAATGTGTACCCAAAGCCGCCATCCCTTATCGGTCTTTTTGAGGGATATAGCATCGTCAAAATCCTTAGCAGAGGCTGGATCGATCGTAAAAGTAAAAAGATGGCGCAAATCCTGACGCTTGGAAATCTCCGCTTTGCTCAAGCTATCGGGAAGCTGTGCCACTTCATCCAGTACCTTTTGGGGAAATTCAAGCGGTAATTGGTATTGACGAATCACCGCCAGTAACTCTACCTGAGGATCACCTGAAGGACCCAATATCTCGGTAATCTTGCCAGAAGGCATCTTGC
The DNA here is from genome assembly GCA_029982875.1 of Candidatus Cloacimonadota bacterium. GTDB lineage: Bacteria > Cloacimonadota > Cloacimonadia > Cloacimonadales > Cloacimonadaceae > UBA5456. The sequence continues at coordinate 13,275 of JARRCD010000016.1, forward strand.
CACTGAGAGGATTTCCCCAATTTGTCACAGTCAGGATCACCTTTTCTCCAGGTTGAGCTTTACCCAGATCACTGATTTCAAACCAATGGTGAATCTTGGGATTGGAAGCCACAAAGATCCAACGACCCTGCACCTGCGAGATATTGCCAGGAATCAACTCATTGGCTCTCTTTACGATACGCCTCACTACAGCATGTTCTCCCCGCCCTCGTTTTGCCTTCACTTCAATTAATACCGTATCATTGTGATAGGCATTCAATATATCTTCACTATCAATGAAATAGTCCTTTTCAGGGGTCCTCACAAAAGCAAAAGAGCGATCTCGGGAAAGAGATGTGGCATCAAATGTACCCTCTATCAAGGACGGGCTGCGAGTCTCAGGCTGCGAGTCTTTGCTTTTTTCCTGGGCTTCTGGCGGGCGGGATAGTCTGTAGCGTTTACGTTCCTTGAGCAAATTGCCTGCCATAAGCATTTCCGATAGATTTTGGCTGATGAGGGTTTTATTCTTTTTGGTAGTACCGAGATTAGAGCATATCTCACTGTAGGTGAGTCCATTAGGATAGTGACTTGCTAATAAGCTTAATATTGCTTCTTCTATGTTGTTGTCTTTCATAATATTCCTTTAGTATTCCCGACCTATCTTTTCCCTTAATATGGTAAGCAAAGCGGGAACTTCTTCTTGTGTTTTGGAAAAGCGTAACGATTGCCCACGAAAGGGATCAAGCCGTCTGGGCATTTTGAAGGTAGAGAGCATCACGCCGCGCTTGTCTTTGTAAAAACATCCGAAATCAGTCCAGGGACGTTTTATCGTTATAAATATATACCGTACACGTATTTCTCTCTCATAGAGTTCGTATTCGGTTATGATGAAATAGGGGAGAAGGCTGCCATAGACCAGAACCAATCCCCCGAAATAAAAAAACGGTGTATTCCAGTTTACTATGGTTATCCCATACAGCAATACAGTAAGAAAAGCGAGGAAAGAGACTAATAACAAAGAGGTAAGCGGTCTTTCTATAAAAGGCCAGGAAGTCCAGGATAACAGTGGTTTAGGCGACATTTTGCACTATCTCCCGGCACTTTTCTATCTCTTCCTTGATAATCAATACATCATGTAAGGTCTTGCTATTCGTGAATTTAGAGCCCAATGTATTGGCTTCTCGCTGCATCTCCTGGAGGATGAAATTGAGGGTCTTTCCAATGTCTTCTGGTTTGGGTTTGTCTAAAGTCTCGTTAAAGGTCTTGATATGTGATTCCAAACGGCTGAGCTCTTCCTGTATATCATACTTATCTATGTACATGGCTAGCTCTTGCACGATTCTCTGTTCCATGTTTTCCAGCTGATAGTTTCTTGCTAATTCGTTGATGCGCTTGTGCATATTCTGAAACAACTCATCTTTGAATGGTTTTATCTGTTTGCTGATCTGTTTTATGGCTGCGAGAAGAGCTGCCATGGATTCGCTTAATACCACTTTAATGGCTGTCGCTTCTTTATATAAAGAATCCTGTAAGGCCCTTAGAGCTTCTTCCAGTGTTTCGTCCAGAATATTCATCATATCCTGATCTTCATCCAGCTGATTCTGACTCTCGATAACTCCCGGTTCTTCGAGTAGCCTATCCAAAGATGGCTGAGCCTGAATTCCAAGCACATTCTGAGCCTGCAAAAAGATCTCATGGTATTTAACGAGCTTAGAGACGTTTAGACACACTTTTGGCTCCCGCAGGTCATTTATATTTAACTTAAGCTCGATCGTGCCACGGTTGATATATTTGGCCAGGTGTTTTCTGATGTCATACTCAAAAAAGCTTAACTCACGGGGGATGTAGCATTTTAGATCAAGATATCGGCCGTTTATGCTTTTGATCTGTATGTCACACTCAATGTTGTTCTGTATCTTATGACTTTTACCAAAGCCAGTCATACTTTTCATATTCTCTCCATCGTTATACTATCCTGCTAATAGAGGAAGCTAATGTCTTTCCTTGCAGTGATTTTGGCAAGCTTACGCAGCACTTGTCGGTTCATGAAAGACCATTTGCATTCCCATCGATAATGTCTATCTGGGGTTCAATTTATTCTACACCCGGTTTTTTGTCCATCTAAGTTATGGCTTTCGTTAAAGTAGATCAATAAATCAAAATGACTTTCATTAAAGTAGATCAATAAAGCAATATAGATTTCGTTAAAGCAGATCAATAGAGCAAAGGGAAGGGGATAAGCAATTGAGCCTGATCGCCTTACTCTCCGGTAAGCAAGTTTACATAACATGTCTTAAGAATACCTCTGCTTGCATCAGTCGCAAATCAGCGTCCCCGCAGTGGCAGCCCTTACTTTCGCTTTTACAAAGCTGCCGATTTTTGTCTCATCTCCACTTAATACGCCTATTTTAAAATCTCGGGTCTTTCCTGAAACTTGAGTCCTGCTTTTCTTACTAAAGTCTTCTACATAGACTTCAACTTCCTTGCCGATCATCGCTTGAAACTTCTTGAGCGTGATCTCCCTTTGCAAATCGATCATGCGCTTCAATCTCTCCAAGCGAACTTCTTCGGGAATTTGATCTGGGTACTTCGCTGAGGCCGTTCCTTCACGAGGGCTGTATTTAAAACAAAACGCATAATCAAATTCGATTTCCCGCATAGCCTGCAAAGTTGATTCAAACTGAGATTCCGTTTCACCTGGAAATCCCGCGATCAGATCTGTAGTTATGGCAATCTCTGGTATTGCATTGCGTAAGGCTTTTACCCGATCCAGGTATATCTCATAGCTATAGGAGCGATTCATGCGCTTTAAAGTTTCGTTATCGCCGCTTTGCATAGGCAAATGAATGTGCTCACACAGTACAGAGCTTTCTTGCATGGCTTGCACTAGATCATCCGACAAATCTTTGGGATGAGACGTTACAAAGCGAAGCCGTCTGAGTTTTGGCACATCCTTTTCGATTTGCCGCAGAAGAATCGGGAAACTAATATCTTGGTAATGGTAGGAATTGACGTTTTGCCCTAAGAGCGTAACGTCATACATCTCTTGATCAGTAGCGCTTCTTACATCGGCCAGAATGTCTGTGTATGAGCGACTGCGTTCTCTGCCACGAACGTAGGGAACGATACAGTAAGAACAGAAGTTATTGCAACCTCTCATGATAGTGACAAAAGCGCAATGTTTCCCTTGATGGATGGGCAATAAATGCTCGTAGTTTTCTGTGGAATTGAAGTTTAAGGCAGAGCCATGTTCTTCTTTCAATATAGCAGGTAAATACTTATATTGATCAACTCCTACTGCGACATCTATACCTGTATCTTCAGTGAGCAAGCTCTCCCCTATTCTTTGCGCCATGCAGCCTAAGAGTACTATCTTTAGATGCGGTTTCTCTTTTTTACGGTGCCGTTCATTGGATATTCGGCCTAATACGCGCCTTTCTGCATGTTCTCTTACCGAGCAGGTATTAAAGAGCAGAATATCAGCATTATCGATATTGTTTGCAGCTTCATAACCGGCTTCATTTAGGATAGAAGCTACCAGTTCACTATCCGCTACATTCATTTGACAGCCGTATGTCTCTATATAGTATTTCATAGCTTCATCCTGGTAAGATGCAAGCGTAAATCCGGAACAGTATCCAGGATCCAGCTAATAGTTTCGGGGCTAACGGTTTGTGCAGCGTCACAAATGCTTTCTAAAGGGTTTACCTGGCTCTCAATCATCAAGCCATCAGCGCCGGCAGCAATGGCGGCAAAGGCCAAGGAAGAAACCAAAGAGCTTTTCCCGGAAGCATGAGAAGGATCAATTATTATGGGGAGTTGCGTCTTCTGTTTCATGACTGGTATGGCGGATATATCCAGAGTATAGCGGGTTTCGTGTTCAAAGGTTCTGATCCCTCTTTCACAGAGGATTACCTGAGCATTACCGCTTTCGATGATATATTCTGCAGCAGCCATCCATTCATCATAAGTAGAAGCAATGCCACGTTTGAGGATTACGGGATTAGTAATCTTACCTAAGCTTTCCAGAAGGGGGTAATTGTGCATGTTTCGGGTTCCAACTACAAGGATATCGATATTCTGGGCCATGAATTCCACCTTATCGATTTGGGTAACTTCAGACACTGTGATCATATCGAACTCTTTCCCAACTTGGGCCAAATGCATGATTCCCGCATCACCCAGACCGCGAAAGCTATGCACCGATGTTCGCAGCTTGTAGGCTCCTCCGCGCAGCATGTTAACGCCTCTGGATTTGAGCTCCTTGGCCGTTTCATACAAAATCTCGTAGTTTTCAATCGAGCAAGGTCCGGCTATTATTTTAAATGTGCCCGAACCAAATCGCATTTCATTTATTTTATCCACTTTGCATATCCTATAGCAATTCCATCATTGCAGACCATAAAATTCCAGCAGTCAAATCTGTCCAGTAATTGCTCCATAATGAGGGCGGCCATATTGATAGAATCCAATTCGTATTGATTGTCTATTAAAGATTTATAATCATGATCCAGTCCTGATTCCAAGTTGCTTCTAAATAGCCGCAAATCGGTAAGACTGATATTTGAGACTGGATTTGACAAGATTAACTGCAGGGGCATCTTTTTAATGATTCTCAGCATAATCGTGCCTGTGAGTCCCACGGCAATGATATTAGCATTGTGCAGATCGGGAAGCTTGGCAAAACTGGTTCTGATCTTCAGGATAGAGGACTTACCAATTTCTTCATCCTTGAGTAGAGACTGGAGCCCAAAATCCAGCGAGATCCCTTGAAACTTGGCTTTGCTATTTAACCAGGCTAATTCTGTGCTGGCTCCCCCGATATCGATTACAAGGTTATTCTTGGTAGGATCCATCCATGCTAAAGCAGCATTCCAGGCATATTTCATTTCGATTTGAGCGGGGATAATCTTAGTTTTATAGCCCCATGCGGATTTTATGCGATTGATGAGTTCGCGGGCATTGGTAGCTTTTCTATTTACTCCCGTCGCGATCAGATACTTCTCAGAGGGGATCAAATGATCTCGCTCCATAATATCTTGCAGGGCATAGAATGCATTAATCATGCTACGTTCAGACAATCTGCCCTCTTCATAGCCCCGACCCAGACTGGTAGTGCACCAACTGCGATGGATCAAGAGATCCTTGCTTTTGTTATAAAGAGCATAGTTCATGTTATTTGATCCCAGGTCGCAAACGCTCAAAATCCTGTCTTGGGGGTATTTGAGGGATATATAATCGGCTATTATCCGGCCTGAGAGCTCAGTATTTGAAGTAGGACGCTCATATCGCCCTCGGGGGATGGAGGCAAAGAGCTCTTTGAGCGCTGATACATCACTGGGAAAATCCTCTACCATCTTTGCTGCCGGGTAGTCTTTGACGCCTTGAATCAAAACCTCCTCTTCCGGATAGTTTTGACGAGGGATGTAAATCATGGATTTCCCCATGGAGAGGATCTCTGAGAATGTGCTATACCCAGGCTTGCACAGGATAAGATCGGAATTGTAGAGCAAGCTGAGAAAATCCTCATCCTTGGGTACGGTAATCAGGTTTGGAATGCCCTCAGCATGATAAGGGGTGATTACGACTCCATCCCAGGCCAGGCAAATCTCCGGCAGAGGAATATCCAAAGTTCCTTCCCCACCAAACATCAAGAGCAGAATGGGAGTATGTTCCGCAATGTGATATTGAGCACGAACATCCTTGATTACGTTCTTTTCCCGGGCTACAAGGCCACCAGGAAGATAATTTTTAAAACCCGGCACACTATTGGCATTTCCCAGATCCAGCAGATAGCTTTTATCCATTCTGCGATACAATCCCCAGATGGTATTGATCAAGGGCAGCATATCTTCATCATCGGCAAAGATCCTCGCATAGATAAAGGACCAGTCAAAATTGGAAACCCCAAAAACGGGGATTTTGGCATAACCACAGGCTTCAATAATAAAATAGGGGATGTCCGCGATCACGAGATCGATCTTTTCAGTTCTCAGAAATTCCACTTCCTGGGCGACGATATCTTCTCGTTGACTAAAGAGATCAAGCAAAGCCTGTTTGGTAGCCGTGAGGTCTGTAAGCAGGTTTTTTTTGTGTACCACTCCCCCGTCGATTTTTACCTGACGGATTTCATAGTCTTCCGCCTTTAGTTCCTGAAAGAGAAATTGTGGTCTGTCTGTGCAGATGTAGACATAGATGCCAAAGCGGATAAAGCTATCCGCCAGAGCTGCTATGCGGGAAGCATGCCCAAAGCCGTGACTGGATGCATATAGAGCTATCTTCATTACTTGCCTAATACAGGATCAACCTGCGTTCTTCCTTATGCGATTGAAATTCCACTACCACACGATTGGGCAAACAGATGATCGGCATGTTCCGGCTGAACCCCTGTTTCATACACCGTTTATCGGGGCAATCAGAATACTTCATGCGAGCTTTACCAGCTTTAATCTCAATGCTATTATGTTCATCAATCTTGAGTACTCTGTCTTTGGAGAGAGGGAAATCCCCCCACAGAGCAGCGTCCTTATATATATAGACACGGTCGTCTGAATTCCCGTTATTTCTAAATATCAGCAGAGCTATTATCAAGCTGAGCAGGATCAGGATAAAGTCGCTGATACTCAGCGTCTTTAGGAACTTACTGATCATATATGCCGTATATTTTTTTACCGCAAGCGGGGCATTTGCCATCTTCTAAAATATGGCTTTCACAGTGCTGAAGACTGCGCCGGATCAAGAGCTCCTTACAGACCGGGCAACGAGTGTCCCGAAAGTCATTTTGTAGCAGATTGCCCCCATAAACATAATCCAATTTCTGTAATGCTATATTTCTGGCTCTGGCAATATCTTCATAGCTGGTAGGCGGTGTTGACATTTTGTAAGCCGGATGATAGGCCGAAATGTGCAAAGGGATTTCTCTATTGATTGAGGCTACGAAGTCCACCAATTCAACCAGTTCTTCTTCATTGTCATTCAAGCCGGGAATCAGCAGCAAGGTTAATTCCAGATGAACTCCTGCCGCATAGATTTGGCGAATACTGGATTTTACGGCTGCCAGATTGCCCCCGCAGTAATCGCGGTATAAAGAATCGGTAATCCCTTTCAGATCCACATTCATGGCGGCGATATGAGGCAAGAGTCGCGCCAGAGGTTCTGGATTGATAAAGCCATTTGAGACCAATACGATCTTTGCATCCGGATTCTGAGTGGCAAAATCCAGGATATATTCATACCAGGTAAGCGGCTCTGAATAGGTAAAGGCAATCTGCATTGTAGCGGGATTAGATTTCAAGAGCAAACTGTATAGATCGCTGATGTTCAGATTAATGGTCTCAATCTCGAGTTGGGAAATCTCGTAATTTTGACACCAGCGGCAATTGAGATTGCAGGAGTTAGGACCCAGAGACAAGATTTTGGAGCCAGGGCGGAAATGATACAAGGGTTTCTTTTCAATCGGATCTTCGGCTATACCGGCGGCATGGGCATAATTCACTGCCCAAAGTCTGCCATTCAGATTTTCCCTTGATCTGCATTTACCTTGTTCATTGGGAGGGATCACACAATAATGCGGACACAATTCACATTGGAACACATTATTGCCGATCTCTTTGTAGTACATAGCTTCACGTATCGTTACAGGCATGATTTAATTCCTCTGATATGATCATTAAGCGCAGAGCTATTATCCGTCAAGACTAATTTTGCCCTCTTCCCCATCTCTTTTATTTGCAGAGGGTTTTGCGCCAGACTCAAAATATCATCTTTAAGAAGACGGGGGTTGGATAACTTGATTGCATCCCTGCTTTTTAGCTGCAGCACAGATTCCTTGCAGGAGCTATAGTATTCACCCATGATAATGGCTTTGGCATAAAAAGCCGGCTCCAGAGGATTGTGTCCACCAAAATCAAAGAAGCTACCTCCCACAACAACCAGATCCGATATAGCATACGCAGCAGTGAGATGACCCAAGGAGTCGATGATCAGGACATCATGATCCGGATTTGCACCAAGATCTGATAACATGGAATACTTGTAAGCACTCAGCACTTTCTTCAAATCCATACATCTCTTGGGATGCCTCGGCGCCAGAATCAGCTTGAAATCCTTGATTTTTTGCTTTAGAAAAGGATATATGCTCAACATCAGCTCTTCTTCACCGGGACGTGAACTACCCCAACAAAGAATAAAATCCTGTGGAGAAAAGCCAAATTCAGCTCGGGTTTGATTGAGGTCATAGTGTTTCAGATCAAGACAAAACTTGAGGTTCCCGGCAGTTTTTACCGGAACCTTAAATAGCTGCTGAAATCTTTCTTGATCTTCTTTGCTTTGGGCCAGGACACCCCTGATCGAACTACCGACCAAAGCGATAAACCCGGAAAGTTTCTTGTATCTTCCAAGCGATCGCTGCGAGATCCGAGCATTGATAAACAACACTGGAATCCGATACCGGGAAGCAGCATAGAGCATGTTTGGCCAAATCTCAGTCTCGACAACCAGAATCAAGCGGGGTTGCAAAAGCCGCATCTGCTGCTTTCTGAGATGCCATACATCAATCGGCGCCAACCGCACCTCCAAATTGGGGAATTCCTTCTTTGCGATAGCCTTTCCTGTTATGGTAACCGTATTCAGGTAAAGCGGATAGCCCTCTTTATCAAGCTGATTGAGCAAGGCTGCTACCGCATTTACTTCTCCCACCGAAGCCGCATGTATGAGAATGGGATGATCATCGCACCTCTGGGGACTTGCAAATGCCTCGTCATATTGATACAGATGAGCAATTAGCTTTAATATGGGAAAGCTAACAAAGTAAAACACCTCAAGCAGGAGGTTGAATACCGAAAAAAGAACTCTATATAGCGTTTTCATTGTAATCTAAAAAAAAGGACGCCTGAAGGCGTCCGATATTATGGCGGGAGCGACGAGACTCGAACTCGCGACCTTCTGCGTGACAGGCAGACGTTCTAACCAAACTGAACTACGCCCCCAGCGTTGTTCTTGTCGTAAATGTTTTTGCACCTTCTGAAATCCTGATATTCTGTCAAGCATATTTTTTCCGAGCTTGAACCTTTTTGCTTTGACTACAATGATCTTTGCCATAGTTATCAATTAGTTATGTGCTGCATTTGAAGATCAGACAAATATGCTTGCCGCTTTTTTTGCTGCAAATTCTTCCTGCTTTCTCACCCCCATATTAAGTCGATTTTGTCTTCCTTACCAACCCAGAAGTTCCTTGCCCGGCAAAATCAATTTTGTCTTGAGATTAAGTCCTGATTGTCTCGCAGGCAGGACTTGATCAGGACTTAAACTCAAGTAAAAATCCACTGCGCGCGAGCAGGAGGACTTTCGCATTTGAACTTATTTTATGGGGAGACTATTCCCGAACCCGGGATCATCACCATGAGTCTCACCGGGACTCGGTGATAACGGATAACGGATAACCCATATATAATCTGTGAAATCTATGTAATCTGTGTGAGACCTTCGCTGTGCGTATAACGAATAACCCGTAACGCATAACGGATAACGGATAACGGATAATCCATATATAATCTGTGAAATCCATGTAATCTGTGTGAGACCTTCGCTGTGCGTATAACGAATAACCCGTAACGCATAACGGATAACGGATAACGGATAACCCATATATAATCTGTGAAATCTATGTAATCTGTGTGAGACCTTCGCTGTGCGTATAACGAATAACCCATAACGGATAACGCATAACGGATAACGGATAACCCATATATAATCTGTGAAATCTATGTAATCTGTGTGAGACCCTCGCTATCTTCAATGCCGACCTGCTTTGCACAAAGAAAACCAGGAAAGCGGCTGAAGATAGTTGTGCTTTTTAAGTAGTCTCTTTAGGGGTTATCTTAATATTATTCATATTTTCCTTGACATATATCCATAGTATTGAAATCTGAACTTAATTATATTGAGGTTACAATATGAATTTAGTGAATTGTCCTATATGTCATCGCGAACTTGAGATTCGCCAATACCACTGTCCCAAGTGTGACGTGAGTTTCCAAGGCAGCTTCACAACGAGTTGGCTGGAAGGTTTATCAGCATCACAATTGGAATTTATCAAGTTATTCCTATTGGTTCAAGGCAATTTAAAAGAATTGCAAAACCGTTTGGGGATATCCTATCCTACTGTCAAAAACAGATTAGCAGAGATTAACCGGATAATTACCTGCAAGCCTATACCGGAGCAAGATTATACGGACATCTTAGCGGATTTGGAAGAAGGTTTCGTCTCGGTGGATGAAGCCCTTAACATGATCTCAAAAAGGAGAGAACAATGAACAAGATTAAAATCGCACAAAAGTGGGAATTCACGGGTGTGAAGATCCTGAAACTGACCAATGACATGGCACCATTGAGCATAGTCGGTACCGACGAGGCCGAGATCGAACTTACCGGCGAAATTAGTATGGCCAAGCAAAGCGAAGATTTTGACTGGGAAGATTATATTTCAGTCGATTTTTCCGAAGGTGAGTTAAAGCTGGATTTGAATGAGGTTCCGGCTCAGAGTAAGGGTCGCAGCGATTCGCAATTGATGCTGAAGGTTCCGGCAGACATCTTTTTGAAAATCGATCTGGAGAATTTCCCCCTGAATTTAAAGAATATGCAAAGCAAAATGCGGATTGATAATGAGAATGCACCTCTGAGCATCTCAATGTGCAACGGAGATAAGCATGTGGAAAGCATAAACGGTCCCGTTCGCATTATGGATAGCAAGGGCAGCCTCTATGCCAAACTGGAAAACGGTCCTTTCACTGCCGAGCAAGTCGGGGGAGCGGGTATTCATATCGAAAGTGAAAACGGTCCGCTGAAATTGCGTCAAGCCGCCTTCTCCAAGGTCAAGATCGTCACCGAAAACGGTCCTATCTATTATGAAACTCTGCCCATCGAAGGCGGTGATTTCAGCTTCAGTACCGAAAATGGAATCGTCCATCTGGCTCTACCTCTGAATTTCGGCTTTAAGCTTGAAGCCAAATCCGAGAGCGGCAGGTTCAAATCCAAACTCGATGCAGAAGTAATTAAGGATGATGATGCATTCCGCGTCGAACATATCTATGAAGGTGAAGAGCCCACCAAGATCAAGATCGACACTGAAAACGGCTTGATCAAACTCTCCAGTGACAGTCAGTTGGACATCAATTTCATCAAAGATAGGCTGGAACAGCTCAAAGTGACTCTTAGAAATGTGAATACCGCGGAAGAGCTGGAAAAAGCAACGGCCAAGCTGAATAAAATGACGGACTATCTGCATAGATCGGCTCAATCCATCAATGAAGAAAAGATCAAGAA
>JARRCD010000017.1 GCA_029982875.1 Candidatus Cloacimonadota bacterium
TTCTCCTGTTTTGATTTTGTTTTATGAATAATCTCAAATCATTGTGAGAGGCGAATATATGCAACACTTTTCTTTTAGGGATGTGAGACTACTGTATTATTTGGGTTAAATGCCGACGGAACTCATGGGCGGTGATCGTTGGTATCGTGATACTATCTAAAATGCCGTTCCTATGGAATTCACAATGTATTGGCTATCAATTGTTATGCTATCTATTATGCCGTCCCTCCGGAACTCACAATGTATTGGCTATCAATTGTTATGCTATCTATTATGCCGTCCCTCCGGAACTCAGGCTTGTAAAGTCTGCATTTGGTGTCGATATTTGTGCGTTTTGCCCACTATTTGGTCAACTTAATGCGATAACTTATTGGCCATAGATTAGGTCTTTGGGAACAGTTTCAGCCGGATCAGCGGATCATAATCTTGGCTAATACGGTGTCCAAATCAGCGTTTTTCAAGGTCTTTTTCCAGTGCGCTCTTAGTCTGAGCTCTTTTACAAGGTCTTTATTACCACAGAGGATGTAAGCAGTACTGCCTTTACATTTTTGTTTCAGAAAATCTCCCAGAGCGTTATAAAACTTATTAATCTCATGTCTTGAATCCAGCCTCACCCCATAGGGAGGATTGCTAATGATCGTGCCCGAATAGTTCCCTTCAAAGTCTTCCCAATTTTGCTGTTTAATATCGATGTTCTTCCCGGATGGTAATGAATTCAGATTTTCTCGAGCTGCTTTTACGGCTTGGGGATTGATATCGCTTCCTTGGATCAAGCCCACCGGCAATTCCCTGATTTGCGAATCCTCTTCACATTTCATCTGCTCCCACAGTCTGCGCTCAAAATTGGGCATAAATTCCACGCGGTGATTATCTCGCAGATAACCTGCCGGAATGCGGCAATAAAGCATTGCGGCTTCAGCCAAAAGAGTTCCGCTGCCACACATCAGATCCCAAAGCTTGCTTTGGCCATCCCAGTTTGAGAGTTTGACAATCGCCGCGGCCAGGGTTTCTTGCAAGGGCGCTTCTACACTTTGTTTCCGGTATCCTCGCTTATGCATGCTTATTCCGAGCAGGTCCAGCGAGATAGTTGCCTTATTTCGATGGATATGCAGATTAAAGAGAATATCCGGATTCTTATTGGTATAAGTGGGGCGTTGGGCACAGTATTCCCGAAAGCTATCGCAGATGGCATCTTTGAGGATTTGACTGCTATACAGTGAATGTCGGGTAAAAGAATCGCTCACATTGCAGATGATGCCAAAACTTTGTTCCACAGCAAAGAGCTTGGGCCAGTTAAGGTCCTGTTTAGCCCGGCGGTATAGATATTTATAGCTATGGCAATCAAAGCTCAGCAGCGGCAGCAAGACCCTTTGAATCAAGCGGGAAGCATATAGGATCCGATACAGATCTTTCGCTTCTGCTGCAAAATCCAAGCCTCGGGGCTGTTCTGCCAAGACTTTGGCTCCCAGAGCTTCCAATTCCGGCCGGGCATGCTTTTCCAGGCTTCCCGCCACTACTGCGAAATATCTTTGCATCAGTTCAGCAGCTCAAAGCTAATTGCACAGCAAGGCATCAATTGTAAAGATAGCGTTTGATCTTCTGCGTAGGCGTCTTTTGGAAAGGTTCATTGGCAATGTGAATCTTGACAATACGGCTGAAATCTGACAGGGACTTATTGAGTTCCTGGCGGTTTTTTTCCATCAGCTTATCGATATCAGTTTCGGCTATGCCATCTGCATCCAGCGCTTCAAAATCCGGATAGACTATAGCGTGCAATTGACGTTCCCGCTCCAGAACCAGGCTCTCGCCCACATAGGGCATATTATTCAGCTTTTGCTCCACCAATTCAGGATAGATATTTTCCCCACTGGGACCCAAGATTATGTTTTTATTGCGTCCGCGGATGAAGATAAAGCCATCTTTATCTTTAGTGCCAATATCGCCGGTGTGCAGCCAGCCATCTTGAAGCACTTCACGAGTGCCTTCGTCAAACTTGTAATAGCCCTTGAAGACCTGTTCTCCTTTCACCATGATTTCGCCGGGAACCTTTTCGGGATCCTGCGAGTCGATCTTAATATCCAAAAATTTCACCTGCTTGCCGCTGGACTCATACTTATGCACCTGCCAATTTGCATAAGCTATCAGGGGTCCGCATTCCGTCATTCCATAGCCGATAGTAAAGGGGAATCGGATCTGCTGCAAAAATTCTTCTACCTCGGCATTCATCGGAGCGCCACCGATGATAAGCTCACGGATATTGCCGCCAAAAGCTTGCATCAGTTTATCATGAATCTTTTTGAGGGTCATTTGTTTCAGACCCGGGAGTTTGAGTATGATGCGCATTTTAGGGCTTTCGATCGTGGGTTGTAATTGCTTCTTGTAGATCTTTTCAATCAACAGCGGTACGGTCAGCACCACCTCGGGTTTAAGGTCTTGCATCGCAGAAAGGAGCAATTTCGGAGCCGGAATTTTAGCTAAGAAATTGATGTGATTCCCTCGGGTAAAGGGGTATAAGAAATCAAAGCTGCTGGCATATGCATGGGCCAGAGGCAAAAAGGCCAAGACTTTGGCTCCTACTGTAAAGAGCAATTCTTCGCGGGCGTAGATGAGATTTGCCAGAAGGCTGCGATGGGGTAGCATCACTCCCTTGGAAAAGCCGGTAGTCCCGCTGGTATAAAGGATTGACGCAATGTCTTCATTGTCACATACATCCTCTATCTGGATTCCGCTTTTGTCCAGAGCTGTGAACTCAGCAGAGTCTTCATAGCTTTTGAAGTCCAATCTGTTCTTGTCAGCAGTACCATTTAAAGGTTTAAAATCTGCCAAAGCAAAGATGTATCTGATCTTGCGCAAAAGTTCACTGTCAATGCTGTCAAACTTGTCTTGGGAGATAAACAGCAAGACGGAATCGCTATGATTGATGATGTGTTGCGTATCTTCCGGGGAAAAATTCGCCAAAATCGGCACAATAGTACAGCCGTATGTAACGGTAGCGAGCCAGACTATCGCCCAGTTGCTGCAGTTTTTACCAATCAGAGCCACCTTGGCGTCTCGCTTGAGGCCAATCTTATGATACAGCGCATGCATCCACATCACCCGTCTACCTACCTCAGCATAAGTCATAGCTTCACCGGGGTAATCGGTAAAGGCTGGTAAATCCCAATATTCTAAAATCGAATCAACCAAATCAGGAATTAACTTTTCATTAATCATAACTACTCCTCTCGCAACATAATATGTCCCAATCACGATTCCTGCTCAAGCCAAATTCCGCTTGTCTAACCAGACTGCAATCATTAAATCAATTGTCAAGCAAAAAGATGCCGGAGCCGCGAATGAGGGTAGCAGAGACGGTTCCAAAAGCACTTTGATGCGTTATCCGTTATCCAACACGGCGCCGGTCTCACACGGTCTCACACGGTCTCACACGGTCTCACACAGATTACACAGATTTCACAGATTTTATATGGGATTTTGGGTTATACGTTATACAAGATTCCTATCGGGACGGCATTTTAGATAGCATCATGCACAAAGCCCACAACATTCCCGATTGTCAGCGGCACGGTATATTTATCTGCATTATGGACAAGATCTGATATGTCGTTCCTCAGGAATTCAGGGGTGATATGGGGATTGGGGTCATATCTGAAATGTCGTTCCTCCGAAACACGGGAATAACGCATAACGGATAACGCATAACGGATAACGGATAACGCATAACGGATAACGCATAAAGCATAACGCTATCTAAAATGTCGTTCCACCGGAACTAATGGGGCTGGATCATGTGGTTTACATTCCGGGCTTTAGACTGACTCTCACGGGTTTACGGACAACTGGGTGAAACCTCAAAACACCAGAACCCAATAAAAGTTGGACTTAAGGATAGCCTCTTTTTTTTATGTTTTTATAAGATGTTGTTTTTTTCACGATCAGTTCTTTTTGTTTACGGATCTCTGAGGGAGAGGGGATATGGATGGGTTTTCCCGTATCAAAATCCAAACCTGTGTAGTACATACAGGTGCTGATCGTCATTGGTGTGGGGGTAAATTCCTGCACCTGTTCAACCTTTATCTTATGTGCCCACAACCAATCTCTGAGCTGGTAGGCATCTTTTTCCGTGGTTCCCGGATGGCCGATAATGAGGTAAGGTATGATCTGACGTTTAATCTTGGTTTTGCTCAGCTCAGCGAAAAATACCTCCAGAAAGGCTTCGAAAATCTTGATATCGGGTTTTCCCATTAGAGCGAGGACATCGGCAGAGCTGTGTTCGGGAGCAATTTTGAGTCTACCTGATGTATAAGACTGGGCAATGGTAGAAATATATTTCCTATCCATCAAGGCCAGATCATGACGGATTCCGCTGGCAACAAAGACGTGCTTGATTTCTGGTAAAGCGGCTATGGCATCGAGTAAGCGGATCTGAACATCGAGACCCAGGTAGAGATTGGGGCAGATATTTGGATAAATGCAGCTTCTCCGGCGGCAGGAATCCGGATAATCAAGCTTGCAGCCGCTTTGATACATATTGGCACTGGGACCTCCCACATCCGAGATCACCCCCTTAAGCTGCTTGGCTTCATGGAGGATGGAATTCATGCTGCGGGATTGGATCTTACGTCCTTGATGGACAGCTATGGCACAGAAGTTACATCCGCCATAACATCCCCGGTGAGATGTGATGCTCTGTTGGATTTGCGCCCAGGCTGGGATAGGTTTTCCGGCGTAGATGGGATGAGGAGCACGCATAAAGGGGAGACGGTAGATCTCGTCCATTTCCTTTTCACTCAGGGCTTCTGCGGGAGGATTGTGCCGGATGATGCGTCCTCCGCCTTTTTGATATATGATCTGGGTTTGATAATTTTGATAAAAGCTGATATTCATAGTGCGAAAAGTATTTTTATCTTTAGAGCTCTCGGCATCCGGCAAAAGGGGAGCTCCGGCTTCTTTTACAAAACATACCGTGGCCAAAAGATCACAAATCTCCTTGATATCCTGGCCCTCGGCCAGAGCTTGAGCCACTTGTATGATGGGTTTTTCTGCCATGCCGTAGATTAGCAGATCCGCCTTGCTATCGATCAGGATGCTATTGCGAATCTTATCCTGCCAAAAGTCATAATGGGCAATTCTTCTCAGGGATGCTTCAATGCCACCGATGATCACCGGGACCCCCTTAAAGAGTTTACGAACGATATTGGTATAGATCATAACGGCTCGATCCGGACGTTTACCAATTTCTCCTGAGGGGGAATAGGCATCATTATTGCGGCGTTTGCGTTGCGCAGTATAGTGATTCACCATAGAATCCATATTTCCGGAAGAGATGCCAAAGAAAAGTCGGGGTCTGCCCAAGGCGAGGAAATCCTCATCTTTATGCCAATCCGGTTGAGCGATAATCCCGACGGAAAATCCGGCAGCTTCCAACACTCGGCCTAAGAGCGGCACGCCAAAGGCGGGATGGTCGATATAGGCATCTCCGGTAATGAGAATAACATCAAGCTGAGAGATGTTTCGTGCTTTTAGCTCGGCAAGGTTGATAGGGAGAAAGGGCATCTATAAGAGGCAAAATAATGGGCGCTCACAAAAGCGCCCAAGTATTGAGGATAAATAGATCAGGGATTCATCCTGATGATATTGATTGCCTGGATTCCTTTATCGGTCTCCATCAAGTCAAAGGTGACCAATTCATCCTGCTCCAAAACTTTGAGCTCGCGGGGAGAATTTGTCACAATGGACTTCCAGTGCACAAAGTATTCCTTGTTGTCTTCAGTAATAATAAAGCCATAGCCTTTATTTTTATTAAACCACTTTACTTTTCCTTTCATAATAACCTCTTTTTTAGCTTATGTGTCAAGATTATCCAGGGTGGGAATTCCGTCAATATAAATATGAATTTTACAGTCTTCTGCTTGTCTGCGAGATTCTAAAACAGGTTTTTGTTGACTATTATCTGGCTTTGACGATAATGCCGCTGAAGATATAAATACATAGAATCGAGGTGGTCAAGATGGATGCCAGAATATTACTTGTCGATGATGATCCATTGCTCAGAGAAGTGATTGGAGAATTCCTGGTACTCAATAGCTACAAAGTTGATATGGCTGAAGATGCCGATCATGCTCTGGCCAAATTCCAACCCGGTCTTTATAATCTGGCCTTGATTGATCTCGTCTTGCCGGGTATGAATGGCTTGGAATTAATGCAGAGGTTGTTAAATCTGGATTCGCAGCTCTTCTGTCTGATTATGACGGGATATCCTACTATTGATAGTGCGTACAAAGCGATGGTGGAAGGTGCTTCGGATTACATAATCAAGCCGTTCCAGCTCAGTGAATTGCTCGCGGCCATCAAGCAAAATCTGGAAACATGAGATACAGGATTGAGCTCATCGAGCTCCCTTCTGATCAGGCCAAAAGTATCTCCAGCACTTACGCCTATTGGCACAATCCTTTATTTATGCAAGCCGTGGCGGAAATGCACAAAATACGAGCTTTGCAGCTACAGGTTTTCAAAGGTGATGAATTGCTGGCCATCCTGCCTCTGTATGAGCGGAAAAAAATGGGCATCAAAGCCTTAGTAGCTCCATCAGGAACCTATTATCAAGGCATCTGTTTTGCCTTTTCTCCCCAGAGTCATCCTTCCCGCAACCTGATCGAAACAGTCAGCATTATCGAAGAAATAGCAGACTTTCTGGCTTCAAGATACATCAAGCTTACGATGAGGTTAAGTCCTGAAAATTACGATGTCCGGGGCTTTACCTGGAAGGGGTATAAAGCTCAGGTGCTATATACTTTCCGCTGGTTTTTAGATACGGAACTCAAGATCTTGCCTGATGAAAGGAAAAAATTGCGACAAGCCGAGGCCGAGGGGATGGAATTGCAGGAAGGTTTTGATATGGAGGTCTTTTTGCGCTTGCAACGTGATTTGGAGCTAAGAAAAAATCATAGTCTGGGCATCAGCCACCAGCGAATCGCCGATTTTTTTACCAAACTCCACGAGTTGGGTCTGTTGCAACAATTCAACCTACATCAGAAGGCCCAGATTGTAAGCTCCAATATTTTATTAACAGACCACCAGGAAGTAGCTTACACTATCAATTTGGCCACCGCACCCGAGGCCATGAAAAGGGGTGCTGCCACCTATCATAGTGTGGCTTTGGCAAAGATGCTGCCGCCCCACACCAGGATTCTGGATTATTGTGGGGCAAATGTCAAAGAAGTATCAAGATTCAAATCTGCGCTGGGCTTGGAGTTACAGAGTTTTTATCGAATAAAACGCTAAGAGAATATCATGAATTTGAAAAAGATTGTTGTGTTAAGAGGGGGGTCTTCCAACGAACGAGAGATTTCTCTAATCTCCGGGGCTGAGATTGTAAAAAGTCTCTCTACTCTGGGTTATGAGGTTACGGAGATTGATCCGGCTGCTTACCCGGTCGTGGAAGACTTGCTGAGGGCAATTAAACGGGAGCAGGCAGATCTGGTATTCAATGCCTTACATGGAGGGTCTGGCGAAAATGGCAAGCTGGCCGCTGCGCTTGAGCTGGCCGGGCTGGCTTTTACCGGTTCGCCTTACAAATCCTCTTGCCTGGCCATGGATAAGTATGTCGCAAAGTTGATTGTAGCAGCGGAGGGGATTCCTTGCCCCAAGCATATCCTGCTGCGGGCAAATCTCTTGGAAGATTACAACGATCCTCAGGATTACGAGGCTTTAGGCGAGAAACTCGGCTTGCCCCTGATCGTAAAACCCAATGATGCCGGCAGCTCTGTGGGGATCAGCATTGTCCACGCTCTCGGGGACCTTAAGGCTGCGGTGGCGGCGGCTTTTGAGCATTGTGAGGCTGTGCTCCTGGAAGAGTATATTAGGGGGCGGGAACTGACGGTGAGCATTTTGGCAGACAGAGCCTTGCCCGTGGTTGAGATTCGTCCCCAAACCGGTTGGTACGACTACAAAAATAAATACACGCCGGGGCAGACTCAATATCTGGCTCCAGCCCCCATCGAAGAATCTACGGCACAGCTTACTCAGCTATATGCCCTGCGTGCTTTCCAGGCTCTATCCTGTTCGGTTTACGGCCGAGTGGATTTTCGTCTGCGGGGAGATACCCCATACTTTTTGGAAGTGAATACACTGCCGGGGATGACTCCTTTGAGTCTGACACCCATGGCTGCAAAGGCGGTAGGTCTTTCTTTTGCAGACTTATTGCAAAATATAATAAAAAGCTCTCTGGCACATTTATGAGGAGGAAAAATGAAATCCCTGCCCATTATCATTTGTCTGGTCTGCCTGTGTTTAAGTCTGCAGGCGGCCGTAACTGCCACATTCAGCCCCCGAGAAATTCAATTGAATCAGCTGAAAACCTTTACTTTTGATCCGGCAGATCCGGAAAGTCAGCCCAGCTTGACCCAACTGACAATCACTAATCAAGCCGAACCAACCCACATTAAGATGCAAGTGGTTTTAAGATGGAATAACAGCGTAATTATCCAACCCAATCAAGCAGTTTTTATCAGCAGAGAACCCCTTGCCACTGGTGCGAACTTGGTTTTGAGCAATCGAGATCTGATTCGGGAACAAGGTAGTGTATACTTTGAGCCTGAGGGAAATATCTCTATAGACATCATCGATGTGATAGAAAACTATCCCACTTTGGAAGAAGCCGTATTATCTGGATATTATCCTGATGGGAGGATATTTATGGAAGTATCTGTAAAAGCAGCTGATGCACAGAGCTGGGATAGTACCGCTACCTTTACTATCAACATCCGCAATACGGGTGCTATCTATCTGACCAGCCCAGGCAAGGCCATCGGACAAGTGCCGCCCACTATCGATACCGCTCCGGTCAGCTTCCTTTGGAATGCCATCAATACCGGATTCAATACTCAGAGCATCGTAATCAAAGAATTTCCACCCCATATGGAGCCTGACCTGTCTACTGTGGCGCAGACGGGCACCGTCATCTATCGTACGCCGGAAGGGACAAATGTCTCCAGCGGTTTTTCGGAATACATTCCTTTTAACGACGGTTATTACTATGCTTGGCGAGTATATACTCAGCTTTATACTGAAACAAATTATCTCGAGCTGGATAAAAGCAATAGTGGCACAAATTTTGTAGCCAGCGATTGGTTTGTGTTCCAATACCAGGTAAATGAACCTGATCCAGTGGGCTCTGAGGCTCTGCAAAGCATGCTAAACGCCTTGGGTAATAGCCAATTGCTCAATCTCCAGAATCTCGGTTTCACACCCACTGGCGAGGTTATCTATGAAGGTCGTGTCTATCGCGGTCAAGAAGCCATCGATATCATCAGCAGCTTGATAGGAAAAGACATCCAAGTAGAAATCAAAGACTGAAGAGGTTATCATGAAAAAAATTCTTATTCTCTGTCTAATGCTCAGCATCGTCATTATACTGACGGCGGATACGGTAGCCCTGCTTTCTGCCAGTAAAGGGAAAGTGGAACTGGTACGCAGCAAGAAAAGCATTGCATTCACCAACGGCGAACTGCTCAAGAATAGAGATATTTTGCGCACGGGGCCGGAAAGCTTTGCGGCCTATAAATATATTGATGCCTCAGCCTTGGTCAAGCTCTTTGCCAATTCTGTGGTGACCATCTATGGAGATAAATCCGGAGACAAGCTTTCCAAGCGTGTAAATGTGAAAAAAGGCAGTGTGCTTTCCTCGATCAAAAGCGGATCCGGAGCATTTACGGTGCAGACTCCTACCACCGTGGCCTCGGTTAAGGGGACAGAATTTGTAACCCGAGTGGACGAAAATGGCAATAGCATGTTTATCGTTACTGAAGGTGAGGTAGAACTGCGGGTAATGAGCAGCGACGAGCGTGCCAGTGTCGGCAAGGGGAAGACCGCCATCATCAATAGCGACAGCGAATTGTTCCTCAGAGAAACCAGTAATGAAGATTTGAGCAGGATAGAGCAGATTGAATTGGAATCTACGCAAACCCGAGAAAAAACCATCATCCGGATTCCGGTTATGGATCAAGCGGGAAACACCAAATACATTGAGATAAGCTACTAAAGTTAGGTGAAAGAAATGAGAAAACTACTATCAATCCTGCTGCTATTGTGCTCTGTTACTCTGGCCTTTGCCGTTACTGCGTTACATCTTAGTCCTGAGCATCTGGATCCCAAAGATGATATTGAATTGCTGCTGGAAATCACGCAAGCTGCGGAAAATGTTGCTGCGGTAAATATTCATTACAGATTATTGGGAGAAAGTATCTGGCTCAGCAAAGCCATGCAACAGGATCAACCCGGCTCCGTATTCTGGAGAGGAGAGATTCCCCGTAGCGTCGTGGCGAATAACGAGTTTGAATATCGCTTTGAGATGCAACTGAGCTCGGGCAATACGGAATATCTGCCCCTCGATGATGGCAAGACCTATTTTACCATCAATCCCAACTCTCCTTCCGGAACCCAGACTGATGGCTTTGTTTTGCTCAGTGATGAAAGCTCAATTTCCGCTGATGATGGATATGTGCTTGCCGTCAGCTTCTTGGCCTTGGCAGATGATATTGATCCCCATAGCATCAAAGTATATGTAGGCGGCAGAGATGTCACCAAGCAGGCTCAGATCACCGGTGATGTATTAGTATATCGTGATGAAAAACCTCGAGCTGGCATCCAAAAAGCCATGATCGTGGCAAATGTTGAGGGCAAAGAATTGTATTCCGATACCTGGATCACGCAAATCTTGCCGGGAACTGGCAGATCAGGGATTCCGTTCAAACTTAGGGGTAATGTAAATTTCTCCGCCCATATATATGCTGAATCCAGCGATGATCTGACCTATTCTGTCGCCAAAGACGATTATCGCACCTGGGCTGATCTTTATGGCAATTATGGGATCCTGGATCTGCAGACCAATCTTTTGATCTCGAGTCTGGAAGATTCGCATGCCCAACCGGTCAATCGCTTTACTTTCGGTTTACAATTGCCCGTATTGGACGTATTTGTGGGAGATTATAGCCCCAATCTATCCAACTATACTTTGTCCGGCAAAAATATCCGCGGTATATATGCCAGCCTCCATTCTGAGTATTTAGCATTAAGCTTCGCTCACGGTGAATCCATGCGTAAAACTAAATCTGAGGGTAATCTTGCCCAAGGTATCCCCAAAAGCGGGACATTCAAGCAGGAAGCGCTCGGGGCGCGTCTTAGTATGGGACGGGATAATGGCTTCAGAATTGGCTTTTCCGGCTCTCGTCACCGCGATGTTGTAAGCTCGCTGGATGAGCAGTATTACCGCTATCAAACCAGCTCCGGCGATACTCTCTACAGCGTGATGGCGCAGGATAATGCCGTAATTGGCGTGGATGCCCGACTCAATGTGCCCGAACAGCATGTGCTGATGGGGTTTGAGATGGCTGGCAGTATCACAAACAAAAATACCATTCCGGGACCTATGACCTCGGAGGAATGGGAAGATTACTTGGATCTGGACTTGCTCGGCCTTGAAATTGATCCCGAAGATTACGCAGATCTATTTGTAATCAACAAAAATATGCAGCCTTTTTTGCCCAGTATGGCCAATGTGGCATGGCTGGCGTATCTAAGGATGTATGTTTGGAATAACTTCCTCAATGTTCAATACAATGAAACCGGTTCAGCCTTTTACTCCTTAGGCTCATATGTTCAGCCCCAAGATACCAAAACATTGAGCATTACAGATCAGATCAGCATCGGCAGGTTGCTCTCTCTAACGGCAGGATATAGCACTACAGAGGATAATGTGACAGGTCATAAGAGCGAAACCAATAGCTATCAGAATATCTTTGCTCAGGCCATTCTGAGAATCCCGCGCTATCCCTATCTCAAAGCCGCTTTCTATGATAACATTGGCGAAAACAAAGCCAATACGGCAATTGAGGATAGCATCTTTGTCCCCTATAACAGGGATTCCCAAAACTTCAGCTTCGGGATCGGATACAATATCTCCCAGATCCCCTATGTGCCTACTCAAATAGATCTTAGCTATCGCCTGGGCAATGACTTCAGTGAACACGATTTCACGCTTGGACAGGGCTGGGAAACCCTCACCGATAACGAGAATAGCGGGGTGAGTTTGAGCATGAACAACCGCTTTACCATGATCCCATTAAGAACTCAATTCGCCTACACCACTGCTAAAAACAAAAACCTCATCCTGGATAAAAGCTATCAAAACAGCTCCTTTTACTTTAAAGCGGATGTGAGTCTCTGGCAAAACCGGATCAAACCCTATCTGTCCTATCGCAAGACCACACTGAAGGGCGCATACGATCCCCAAGACTATGCCAATATCAACCTTGGCGTGGAGAGCTTCCCGATCAAGAATATGACTGCAACTGCAGATTTGGGATTTAAGAGCTATGCCAATGATCTTGATGGTGCCAAAGATTACGATACCACAACTTTCCGCATTTGCCTTACACAAAGGTTCTAAAATGCGGGGAATCTGGCTCGTATGTAATCCATACATTCAGTAATTACTTGTGTCCCAGCATCTAATGAATTTAGGCAAAGGAGTTTTAATGCGACCTTACAGATTATTACTAATACCGATCCTCCTCTTGCTCTTTGTCAAGCTCATCTTTCTGTTTCCAGCTTTGGATTTTCTGGAATTCAAAGCCCAGGACAGTCTCTTCCGGCTAAGGGGGACACGTAGTCCCAGTGAAGATGTAGTAATAGTTGCCATCGATGATGCCACCTTCAGTGCCTTAAATATAGCCTGGCCTTTTCCCCGTGAGTATCATGCCAAATTGATTGAGAATCTCAGCCGCGCGGGTGCCAAAGTGATCGTTTTTGATGTGGAATTTACCGAAAACACCCGGCCGGAAGCAGATGCAAAGCTGGCAGACACTGCACAACATTATAACAACGTAGTCTTTGCCGGGAAAGTCTTGCTGGGCAGTAAACCGCAAGAGCCGGATCAACTTATCCCTCCGATACCTGAGATTATGGCTCATTCTACTCCCTGGGGAATCGTCAACATGAGCAGCGATTCCGACAATCTGGTGCGCAAATACGAGCTCTATGAACTGCATGATAACAAGCCCTATTACAGCATCGGCGTGGCAGCTTTGGCCGTCTCCCGCCTTTATCAAAGAGATTGGGACAAGCATATTCACAGGGAACAAAACCACTTAAGCGTTAGCGAGCATAAGATTCCCCTTCATGCTCATAATCAGGCGCTGATCAATTACTATGGTCCCGCCGGAACCTTCCCCATGATCTCCTACGCCAGTGTGATTGATGATTCCACTGTTGCCATGCCGGGATATCAGGGGTTGGAATTTGACGAATTTTATGACCTTGCCGAATCAGGCATCTTGCAGGATAAGATTGTGTTGGTGGGAGCTACTTTGGATGAACTGCACGATAAGTTTCCTACACCCTTGGGCGGGGACTGGACTTCCGGGGTGGAGATTCATGCTAATTTCATCGAAATGGTGCTGGGTCAGGACTATCTGAAAGAGATCAATGCCTGGCTCTATCTGGCGCTCGAAGCTGCTCTGCTGCTTATTGTCTGGTTTGTCTTCCGCCGGTTAAGACCTCAGCTTTCAGCGCTGCTTCTCCTCGTCCTGATCGCTCTGCAATATTTCCTCGCTTATCGTCTCTTTATAGATAACAGCATCTTGATCCCCATTGTGCAAACCGCTCTGCTCCTGATCCTGATCTATATCGCCAGCTTGATTATCCACTATTTGGATACAATGAAGGAAAAGCGCTTTATCCGCCAAGCTTTTCAGCAGTATATGGCACCTGAACTGGTGGGGGAATTACTGAAAAATCCCCAAAAACTCAGCTATGGCGGCTCCTTGCAAGAGATAACCGTGCTGTTTTCGGATATCCGTTCCTTTACCACCTATTCGGAAAATCATAGTCCCGAAGAAACGGTAAACATCCTCAAGGAATATCTCACCGCCATGGTTAAAGTGATCATAGATAACCAGGGCATCCTGGATAAATTTGTGGGCGATGAGATCATGGCTCTTTTTGGCACCCCAGTTCCCTTGCCCAATCATGCCCTGAATGCGTGTAAAGTAGCTCTTAGGATGCGAGAGACAATGAACGAATTGCAAGAAGCCTGGGCTGCAGAAGGTAAAGAAGGCTTTGAGATCGGAATCGGCATCAATACCGGCTCCGCGGTGGTGGGGAATCTGGGTAGCGAGCAGATCTTTGACTATACCGCAATCGGCGATACCATCAATCTCGGTGCCCGCCTCGAAAGCATCAATAAAGTGTATCAGACCACCAAACATATCATCATCAGCGAATTCACCCTGCAACACGTGCAAGATGATGTGGATGTGCGCTATCTGGACGAAGTGAAGGTAAAAGGGAAAAACCAGGCAGTGAAGATTTATGAGCTCTTAGGGATCAGAAGCTAAGTACCGCTGCCTTTACAGTGCCGCCGCTCACCGTAGCGCCGATCTCGGTATAAATTAGGAACATCGCTTACACTTTAGAGCAGACATATCGCTTACACTTTTTTTACTAAACTGCATGGAGGTAATAGACCATGCCTTGGATAGAGACTGTTCCCAAAGACCTGATCTATTGCCAATAAGTTTATCGCATTAAGTTGACGAAAAAGTGGGCGAAACGCACAAATATCGACCCCAAGTGCAGACTTGACAAGCCTGAGTTCCAACGGCACGGCATTATGGATAGCATACCAATTGATTGCCAATACCTTGTGAGTCCCGTAGGGACTGTATTTCAGATAGAACCCCGTAACCCGAAATAACCGCCCGGAGATTTGAGAATTTAGAATTGGGTTGAGAGGGTTTATAAGGTTGAGAAGGTTGAGAAGGTTGAGTGCCATCGGCGCTTAAAGATAACGCCTAACGCCTAACGCATAACGCATAACGGATAACCCTATAGCTATCTTCAATGCCGGCCTGCTTTTCTCAAAGAAAACAAGGAAAGCGGCTGAAGAGGTTGTGCTTTTGGAACAGTCTCCAAAGCAAATAACTGAAACCGTGTTCAGAATTTGCTTGACAAAACTTAGTAAATATATATAGTAGTTGAAGTCAGGTGGGATATGTCTATTTTCTTATCTGACAAGGGAGAAATACAGTGCTGGTACAGAAGTATTTTGAGACACGAATGAAGATGATTGATGAGGGTTTGCACAATGCTTTGGATCTGGACAAGCAATATGCAGGAGCTTTAAAGGAAGCAATTATCAAAGCCGTGATTCCCGGCGGGAAGAGATGGCGTCCCTTGCTTTTGGTATCTATCTTTGAAATGCTTACGGGGATGAAGAGGAGCAACAAGCAATTACCTGATGCCATACACGCAGCCTGTGCAGTGGAATTGGTTCACAATGCGGCCTTGATTCATGATGATCTGCCCAGTGTAATGAACCAAAAAATCCGCCGGGGGCAAGCAGCCATTCATCAGGAATATGGTAACGCCGTTGCGATCTTGGCCGCAGATGCTTTGTACACACTTGCCTTTGAAGAGATTAGCCAGATCAAAGAGCCCGCAAAAGCCAATCTTGCAATTCGTTGTCTGGCTTTCAATAGCAAGAGTTATGGTATGATAGGGGGTCAGGCAGTAGCTTTGGCCAGCAAGCGTAAGAACATGAAAATAAATACCCTGCGCTATATAGATATGAAAAAGGTGGGTTCCTTGCTTTTGACAAGTTCCGAGCTTGCCTGCATCCTTGCCGCTGCTGATGATAATACAAAACAAGTTATGAATGACTATGCCGTTAATCTGGGCATGGCGTATCAGATGATAGAAGATATTGAAAAAGACTATTCCCGGGGAAGCGAAGGCCTTGATTTCTCGGAGGACTATATCCCAGTATCAAAAAGCGGTTATACCGGTCTATTAGGTTTTGACAAAGCTCGCAAACAAGTGGAAAAGCTCCTGGATGAATGTAAACGCTGCATTCAACCCTATCCCAACAACGCAGTTCTGGAAGAATTCATCCAGATGATTACCGAGAAATTACCATAAATCTATGATAGATATTCACTGCCATATCTTACCCAATATCGACGACGGCTCAACCAGCGTGGAGAATAGTATTAATCAACTCAGGATCATGGAGCAAAGGGGCATTTCTGACGCATATCTTACTGCCCACTATTTTCGTGGGCATTACCAATATGAACGGCGTCAGTATGACGAAAAGCTGGCAAATTTGCGCCAGGAAGCGCAAAGAGCTGCACTTCAGATTCAACTCAAGAGTGGATTTGAGATTTTTGCACAACCCGATATTATCGATGACATCAAAGCGAAATCTCTTACTCTGGGAGATAGTCCTTATGTGCTGATCGAGACTGAATTAAACGGGCTTGCTCAAGATTTCTATGCCAATGTATACCCCCTGTTGCGAGCCGGCTATAAACCCATTTTAGCTCATGCCGAACGCTATGTAAGCATCATGCGCAAGCCCAGTAAAGCCAGAGATCTCATCGATCGAAATATCTATATTCAAACCAATGCCGGATCCTTGCTGGGGCATTACGGTGAAAAGGTGCGACAAACCGCATGGGTACTGCTTGAAAATGGCTGGACTCATTTCCTGGCTTCTGATGATCACGTCCGAGCTGATTATGGTGCCATCTTTGAAGCTTATGATATGATCTCCCAGCGGATCGATACGCACACTGCGGATCTGCTAACCAAGAGCTTCCCGGCCAGCATAGAAAGCGAGGATAAGATTCCCTATACTTATGTAAAAGTGCAGCGTCCGCACCACCACAAGAAAAACTGGTTGCGGAGGATCTTTGGCTAAAATCCTGATTACAGGCATCACGGGCTTTATTGGCAGGGCAGTATTGAAAGAAATCTTGTCTTTGGATCATGAGATTAGTGCCATAGTGCGCCCTCAGACAAAGCCATCACGATACCTTGAATTTCAGGATAAGATCAAGATCAAGGAATTGAATCTCGATGACACTGCAGGGCTGAGAGACTTTTTGTCCACTTCAGATTTTGATACGATTATGCATATTGGAGCTCTCAGAGGGGGGCGCCGGGCATCCCGTGAAGAATATTATCGTAGCAATGTGAGCAGCACGGAGCAGATGGTGGACTACTGTTTGAAGCATGATGCCCGCCTGATCTACTGCAGTTCGGTAGGAGTATATGGTGCTATTCCGCAAGAGTTGCCGGCAAATTACTATAGCCGCAAGAATCCGGATAACTACTACCATTTCACCAAGATAGAAGCCGAGAAAATCATCGGCAAGGCTACCTTACATGGTCTCAAATCTGCCATAATCCGCCCCAGCATTACCTATGGCAAGGGCGATAAAGGTTTCCCTTATCAATTGGTAAAGCTGGTGGCCCATTACCAATTTCCCCTGATCAACAAGCGGGTCTGGATTCATCTTTGTCATATCGATGCGTTGGTGAATGCCTTCAAATGGTGCCTTGAGACGGATTACGAAAGTGGTCTTGTCTGGAATGTAGCGGATCGCGATCCGGTGCAGCTGAGTGCTTTGGTAAATTTCATCTCACGCCAGGTGCATTCCAGGAATTATCCAGCGATTTTGGTTATTGACCGCGCGTTCTTTGCAATGGGGGAGAGCTTGTCGCGTATGCTCAAAAACGAGCTCTTTATCAGTCGCTTTGAATTAATCTCCAAAAGTTGGTTTTACGATGTGCAAGACTATTACCAGGCTATGAGTGCAAAAGGCATAAAGCCGATTTATACCATCCCTGGGATGCAGATTACCATAGACGATTATCTGGGGAAATAGTGGCCATCCCGATTATTAACAATTGGCGAAAATACTATCCCGAAGCAGATGAAGGCTGGGGCTCTTCTTACGAACGCATAGTCTTGAATAAGCTGCTACTCCGTCTGGCAACACAATCAAAATATGAGAATGCCTTGGAAGCTCCCTGTTTTGGCTTTACCGGAATTACCGGGATCAATCTGGTTGCCTTGGCCCAAACTGGTTGCAAAGTGATGCTGGAAGATCACGATAAGGAACGTGCTGCTTTGATCCGCAAGACTTGGCATGACCTGCATCTGCCCGTCCAAGTCAGAGTCAATCCCGGTTATCGCAGCTTGGACTATCCGGATAAATCTGTAGATTTTGGGTTTAATTTTTCCGCAATGTGGTTTGTGGAGGATTTGGGTGCATTTTGTTCTGAGTTTTGTCGGGTGATCAAAAAAGAGATTCTGATCTGTGTGCCCAATCGCGATGGCCTTGGTTTCAAGGGACAGCTCAAAGGTTATCGCGCAGAAAAATATCCTGATCTGCATCCTAAGCATATAGATCGACAAAGCATTACGTGGTTTATGCGCAAAGAGGGCTGGGAGCTTGTGAAACAGGGATATATAGATTGTCCGCCCTGGCCTGATATAGGGATGAGTAAGGAAGATTTCATGGCTGCAAAGCTCGGTCTTGATCTTGCCAAAGCCTCAGAAAAATCAAACCAATCAAATCAAAAGGCATCAGAGCCATTTTCGATTATTCCATATTACCAAGGTGAAGATCCGGATTTTGCCCGCAAAATGCTGCATTTGCATCGTTTTGAACTTCTTGCCCCAAAATGCTTTAAGCGCTTTTGGGCGCATCACTACTATCTGCTATTCCGACCGTGACCAAGCGCAATCTCATCATCCTGATCTCGGGGAGTATTTTTGGCATCATTCTCATTCTGCTGTGGCTGAGCTTTATCCCCATAGCAGAAGTAAAAGAATATTTCCAAGAGCTTTCACCGTTTTGGGTAGGCTTGGCATCCCTTACCTATTTGTCCGCTTATTTTGTGCGCTCTGTACGCTGGAATATCATTCTTTCGCATAGCATCAAGGTCTCGGTAAAGGATACCTGGCTTTTTGCCATGGCCGGCAATCTGATGAATTACCTTATCCCTATCCGAGCCGGGGAATTGGTTAAATCCTGGTTTGTAAAACAGCACTATCACCAAAGTATTACCCGCACCCTGCCCTCGATCTTTATCGATAAGACCTTTGATACTTTGGCGATAGTTTCCGTACTCATCCTGATTCCTTTTTTAACAATAAAGATCAGTACCGGATTGTTTGTTCTTTTAACGCTCCTGGCGATAGTATTTGTGATTTCAGTGGGAATTCTGCTGATGGCTGCCTGGCAAAAACAACGGGTGTTAAGCTGGCTCAAAATCCCGTTGAGGATCTTTCCCCGCAGATTTCGCACCAAGCTCCTGGGCTATCTTGAAATCTTTATTGAGGGTCTCAATCTCTTTGAACACCAGCCCACCAAGCTGGTAATCGCAACTCTGCTCACCGTACTCGGCATTTTGCTGGATGGGCTTTACTTTTATCTGATCTTTGTAGCCTTTGGGATAGAATTCAGCTTTTTATTGGTACTTTTTGGCTATACTCTGATCAATCTCAGTTACGCTCTGCCACAGCCTCCTGCCCAATTAGGCAGCAACGAATGGATGATGATTATTATCTTTAGTTTAGGATTTAATTTGACAAAGTCCAGTGCTTCAGCGATTATGGCATTTGCCCATATACTCACAGCCTTGTTGATGGGAGTGGTAGGTTATTCGGCTTATGCCATCTCGGGCTTTGAAGTGTTTCGTATGATTTTTAAAGGAGAAAAAATAGATGGAAAATCTGATCACGCAGATACAGCAATTGAGTAAAACTGTACAAGAATTGAAAAGTGAGATTGCCAAGGTAATCGTAGGACAAGAACAGGTTATAGATCATGTATTAACCGCATTATTTGCCAATGGGCATGTTTTGATCGAAGGGGTGCCTGGCTTGGCCAAGACTCTGATGATCTCATCTTTGGCCCAGAGCCTTTCTTTAGAGTTTTCCCGGATCCAATTTACTCCGGATCTGATGCCTTCCGATATCACCGGTTCGGACATCCTCGTCTCTGATCAAAAGACTGGAGCCAAGGGTTTTGAATATCTGAAAGGTCCGATCTTTGCCAATATCATTTTGGCTGATGAAATCAATAGGACCCCGCCCAAAACTCAATCCGCCCTTTTACAAGCCATGCAGGAATATAGCATCACCAGTGGTAATAAGACATGGAAGCTGCAAAAGCCCTTTATCGTTATGGCGACCCAAAACCCCATCGAGCAAGAAGGAACATATCCGCTTCCTGAAGCTCAGTTGGATAGATTTATGTTTTATATAAATATTGATTACCCTACTTTTGAAGAGGAGCTTATGATAGTGGAAAATACCACGGGTAGCGCGCTGCCGGAAATCAAGGCGCACTTGAATGCTCAAGAGATTATTGCTCTGCAAAATGCGATTCGCGAGTTACCGGCAAGTGATCACGTGATCAAATATGCCGTTGATCTGGTGCGTGCCAGCAGACCTAATAGCGCTGATGCGGATGAGGAAATCAAGCGCTGGGTAAGCTGGGGAGCAGGACCGCGGGCTTCTCAATATCTGATCTTAGGAGCAAAAGCTGTTGCCGCCTTGGATGGCAGATTGAGTCCTGCCGAAGAGGATGTACGCAAGGTAGCTCCTATCGTATTGAAACATAGGATACTACTCTCGTTTGCAGCGGAAGCTGAAGGCATTACCGCCGCCCAGATTGTTTCCCACCTTTTATCAAGGAAAAGCTAAAGCCTGGAGACTTTATGAAAAGCATCATATTGTGGATATTGATCCTATTTAACACCATATCCCTGGCGGCTCTTGACAACCGCTTTATCTACCCTCTGGGGCATATCCAGGATGCCGAAGCGCTCAGCATCGAAGTGGATGATTCTCAGGTCTTGGTTCACAACCAGAATCAATTGTGGATATATAGTATATTCAACGTCTGGCAGCCTCGCTTGGAAGCATCATTTTACTCACAATACAGGATCGAAGATGTAAATTTCCAAGCCGGAAACCGTATTTATGTATCCAGTCATGAACCAGCTAACGTGATCTCGGCCATCGATTCTCTCGGCCAATATGGCCGCATCTATTTCATCAACAACGTTATCGGGGATAGATTGGCACGTGAGGGCTCCACCTTATATGTTGCTGATCGCTATCGTGGCATAGACATTATAGACGTAGGAAGTGGCGGAACTACCGAATTGAGAGCAAATTTCGCCGAAAAATGGGGCATCAAGGATTTTGAGGCAGAGTATCCCTATCTATACGCTATCAATGATTTTGGCTTCGTTACGGTGGATATCAGTAATCAGGATTTCCCGCTCAGTATCGCCACAAATTACCAATTGCCGGATGCCACCCATCTGGTCAAACGGGGTGAATACGTCTATATCGCTGCCGATAAGGAAATTCTGGTGCTTTCAGTGAGCGATGTCAACGAGCCCTATCTGGTTAGTCGGATGAATTTTTTCAGTATGATTCAGGGGCTGGCTGTAAAAGATAACAGACTCTTCCTGGCTCTCGGTAAGGGCGGCGTGAAGATCCTCGATATCTCAGTGCCATCCCGCATTAAGGAGATAAATAGCTTCTATCCGCCTCAGGCAGCCTTGGATATTGCCCTGGAAAACGACTATATCTACGTGGCCATGGGGAAAGATGGGTGGATGATCTATGAATACCGCTAAGTAAGCACTATCCGGCCCATCCCTCCCACCATAGCCCTACCCTTATTTCAGAAATACTGCATAATTATATGCCACATTATCTTCTCTCTCCCAGTAAGATAGCTCCAGCATTGCGCCTCGCAGGCGTAATGGTGGCGCAGTGGTGGAGCAATACAAGGCAGGTAGACCTGGCATCATGTCGGGCAAAAAGTACGCATCTCATCTTGACCCGTGCGGAGGGTAAGTGGAAATTTGACTTATCATAAGAGCATATAAGTTTTTATAGAGCTGGGCCGCGCAGAGCCATCTTGTAGATTTGTGTCGAAACACAGACTGTTCCGACTTAGTTGGAAAATTATATTTATCACAATCGCAATTACTTACAGGTTTTCTGGGGAACCTTTTTCACTTTTGTGAACTAATCTATAAAAGCAAAGGAGCAAAATATTATGAAAAAAATCATGATTACCTTTATCGCCTTATCCCTTATGCTCGTCCCCTTGATGATCAATGCAGAGCCCTCAAATGAGTTTGATGTATCAAGTCTGCCTGAGTATACCGGAGATATCAACAGCTCAGATTGCGAGGTCATATATCGCACCGATAAGATCGTAGTAGTTAAAATCGATGGGATATACTATTTCTATCTCCTTTAGTTCTTGAAGTGCTTTATTATGACCAGGATTGTCTCAACTCACCTGCTTAGAGATCAGAGCTATCAGGATGGACTTTTACAATATGTCACTATGAATATGCTTAAAGGCAATCCAAGCTCATATTCAGAGGCCATTACTATTAGCAATTATGCTGATTCTGATTATTTGTTCTGTGGGCTAAAAATGAGGAGGGGCTGAACTGAAACCAAGGTGATTTTCTTCTCTAAGACCAACTCTCCGAACTATTCATTGATAATAAGATGATTGTCGGAGGGTAACCTAAGCGAGATGGCTATCGGGCGGGGTCACCCCCGCCTGATGGTTTTTTCAAGGTTGTGGCAAGTTGTACAAAATCCTGCAGAACAATGCCAGGACCGATAGTCATCACCGAATCCATATCATCTGGTTGGATAAGGCTATGGATGGGCAGGAGGCAATATAGGCGGCTCACTTTCAGGCTGAGTGACTGTTGTCCGGCGCGGCACCTATACACCTCCAATGCACCTCCTGAGTCGGGGCTCAGGAGGTCTTTGGGAGACGCTTAGGTGGCAGTCAGGAGGTCACTGTGGAAAAGCTCTTATATCCTCTCGATTTGAAAGAGAGCCGTAAGGATTGAGAGCTGGAATCAACCGGTCTCGCCTCCTTATGAAACCATCATAATTCCTGATCAGATAGTTTTTTCAAGAGCGCATTGATCTGAGCCTCACTGAAGTCAAAATTCGGCTCTTTCTTGACGCCCAATTGGGTTACGACCACATGATTATAATGCGTCTTGCCCTGTTTATCAAAGATCTTCTTTACACAGCCCACTTTACAGCCGTCGATCAAGAGGTCTTTGGGGCCTTCATTATCACTGCCACAACCGCAATCTCCCACGGCAACGCAAGAACTGCAGCCCAATGTGTAACGATTTTCATTGTGTAAAGCCTTCGCTAATTCCAAAGAGATGATTCCCACGTTGCTGGCTCCGGCACAGGCATATACGCTGGAGGCAGCAGTATTTGTGACGCAACCATCTGCACTGCAATCCGAGCCACAAGAGCAGGAGCAAGTTTGCTGTTCCATAGCACTCATCCTTGTGAGATCAGGGTTTGTATCTCATCAGCAGAAAGCACCTTCCCGCTGGCCACCACTTTCTCGTCGATCACCAAAGCCGGAGTCAACATCACCCCGTAATCCATGATCTCATCCAGATTGGTCACCTTTTCTATTGTAGCATCACTGCCGGTTTTGCTTAAAGCTTTCCGGGCATTTTCTTCCAGTTTCTTACACTTAGGGCAGCCTGTGCCCAAAATCTTGATAGTCATTTTGTTCTCCTTATATCTGTTATAGTTTATTATCCCAAGAATGTGCCAAATAAAAAGCCGGTAATGGTGGACATGATCACCACCAGCAAGATGAAGGCAGCAGTTTTCTTGAAGCCTAAGACGGTATTGATCACCAACATACTGGGCAGAGACAGCGCCGGACCGCTCAGCAGCAAGGCCAGTGCCGGACCCTTACCCATGCCGCTGCCCAAAAGACCTTGCAGGATGGGCACTTCGGTGAGTGTGGCAAAATACATGAAGGCCCCGGAGATGGAAGCAAAGAAATTTGCCCCAAGGGAATTTCCGCCTACCGCAAGCTCTATCCACCGTGATGGTATCCAAGCTTCATGCCCCGGACGTCCCAAAAGCGCTCCGGCTATCATTACGCCCAGAAATAGAAGCGGAATGATGAGCTTGGCAAAATCCCAAGTCGAACCCAGCCACTCATTGAGCTCGCCTTGCTCAAAAGCCAAAAACAAACTGATCAGCACGATAGCCGTTACAAAAGGGATGAGCGGCTGCATTGGGAAAAGACATCCGACGCTGAGTACGACGATGCCGCTTACTATCACCTTCCACAACTTAAATCCATAGAAAAGATGCAGGGTGATACCCAAAAGCAATGCCAATATCGCAGAGATTAGCCATTTCCAACTGTAGGCCCAGAGCATAAATCCGTTTGAAGTAGCGCTATTTGGTTGCGCCCAATTCAGGAAGATTAAGATCAAAATCATCAGGGCAAAATAGATAACCGTCTGCCATAAGGGACGGGATTGCTCCGCACCACCAAATCCGGCAGAGTTTTTCTGGCGCTCAACTTCTTCTTTTCTGAACCAAACCTGCATAATGAGCCCGATGATAACACTGAAGATCACAGCTCCCACCGCTCGGGCGATGCCAATCTGCAAGCCCAATATCCGCGCTGTCATCACAATCGCCAAGACGTTGATTGCCGGTCCTGAATATAAAAATGCAATCGCCGGACC
>JARRCD010000127.1 GCA_029982875.1 Candidatus Cloacimonadota bacterium
ATGATTTCCGGTCGACTTTAGTCACCGGCAAAACGCGCGTCCAAGCCACAATTCCTCATGTAACACCCAAAACCCAAATCCAGATTTCTTGGGCTATTCCTTCCCATTGATCCGGATCGTAATACTTGCGGAGCTCGCATTCCAATTCTTCCCTTTAGTGTGAGCTGCTGGCCATGTTAGTTCTCCCTGCCTTTGCCGGTGGCTAAAGCACACCGGAATTCATCTTATCCTATCACTTGCCTGCACCGCATACGGTGGCTAAAGCCGACCGCCTATCATCTTATCCATGCGATCGCTCCCCGTCTCCCGGTCTTTATGGCCGGGACAGCAACCATCCGTACAATAATCCATCTCCCGGCCTTTATGGGCGGGACAGCAACCATCCGTACAACACTCCGTCTCCCGGCCTTTATGGGCGGGACAGCAACCACCCGTACAACAATCCATCTCCCGGCCTTTATAGGCGGGACAGCGACTGCCCGTACAACAATCCGTCTTCCCCCCTTTCATTGCTCCACCATTACGCCACCATTACGCCTCGCAGGCGCAATGCTCAAGCTATCATATTGGGAAACAATCAAATCCTTACATGTTTTTTGGCATCGAGAATGTAGTTCTCTACTAAATTATGAGACTAAAAATCCCCTGATATAAAACCAAAAATCCCCATAAATCCGGATGCAAGGCAGCTTATCGCTCCGGGCGTAAATCTCAGGTGTTCCGGATAAAATGGTATCAGGTAGAAAAGCCCTGATTGGGACGGCACAAAGCTCCTCGTGGACAGCATATCATGGTGAGAAGCTTTATGTAAGATATATACCGATTTGGAAGAGCTTTATGGATCAGGTACATCTTTGCGAGGCTTTTATCACCACATTGCATTCCCTTTTAAGTTTCTTTGTTTCTTGCTCTAGATCACTTTTTATTTGACACATATCAGCAATTGATTTTGTGTGCAACAAAGAAAAAAAATGAGGATTAGATGAAGATTTTAGTGCTGAATTGTGGTAGTTCATCTATCAAGTACCAATTGATCAATATGGAAACAAGAGACATAATGGCGGAAGGCATTGCAGAAAAGATCGGAGAAGATATTTCCTTATTTACTTATAAAAGCGCAAAGTATACCAAGAAGAAAAGTGCACTGGTAATTGAAGACCATGAACAGGGTCTGCAATTGATTCTGGAAGCTCTGGTAGACAAGACCAACGGAGTCTTGGAAGATCTGCGGGATATTGATGCTGTGGGACACCGTCTGGTTCATGCCGGAGAGCATTATTCCGATGCAGTGTTTGTAACGGAACACGTGGTTGAGGTAATGCGAGAGTGCATTTCCTTAGCACCTCTACACAATCCGGCCAACCTCAAAGGCATCGAAGCGGTGTATGCCGCCATGCCGGATTGTCCGCAATGTGGTGTTTTTGATACTGCTTTTCATCAAACCATGCCGATGAAAGCGTATCTCTATGCC
Organism: Candidatus Cloacimonadota bacterium; assembly: GCA_029982875.1. Lineage (GTDB taxonomy): Bacteria > Cloacimonadota > Cloacimonadia > Cloacimonadales > Cloacimonadaceae > UBA5456. The sequence goes on from JARRCD010000127.1 coordinate 1,472, forward strand.
TTGCCTTTGGATTTTTATCACACTCATAAGATCCGGCGCTATGGCTTTCACGGCACTTCGCATAAATACGTGAGCATGAAAGCAGCGGAATATTTGAAAAGAGAGCTTGAGGATTTGAAGATCATCTCCTGCCATTTGGGTAATGGAGCATCGATTACCGCGATCAAGGAAGGCAAATCCATCGACACCTCCATGGGCTTCACTCCTTTGGAAGGGCTGATGATGGGCACCCGCTGCGGTGATATTGATCCGGCAATACCCATCCATATGCAGCAGAGATTGGGCTTGAGTGTGGATGAAGTAAATAGCATTTTAAATAAAAAAAGCGGGATGCTCGGGCTTTCGTGCATCTCCAACGATATGCGCGAGATCGAAGCAGAGATCTTGATCAAAAAGAATCCCCAAGCCATTGTAGCCCACGACGTATATTGCTATCGTATCAAAAAATATATCGGTTCCTACTTTGCCGCCTTAAATGGCGCGGATGTGCTGATCTTCACCGGTGGCGTAGGAGAAAGAATGCCAATCTTAAGAGAACAGGTTTGCCGCGAGCTGGATGCTTTGGGAATTCAGCTTAACCTGGAAGAAAATGCCCGTTTGACTGATGATATCCAAGTACTGAGCACTCCCAACTCCCGGGTAACAGTGCTCAAAATTCCTACCAATGAAGAACTGATGATAGCTTTGGAAACCCAAAGACTTATCACTCAAAACAACTGAGAGCAAGCTCGGGAAAGAGAGGACCATGAAGAAATTTAAGTTGAGTTTTTACCAGATGCTGTTTGAGCAAGCTCCAGTATCCCTCTGGGTGGAAGATTTTTCTTTGATCTATGCCTATTTGAAGTCCCTAAAAAATGAGGGTGTTACAGACATTCGCTCCTATTTTTTAACCTATCCCGAAAAGTTCGCCGAATGCGTTAGTTTGTTGAAAATCCTGGACGTAAATAACATTAGCTTAAAGGTCTTTGGCGCTAATAGTAAGGACGAGATCAAACAAAACGCGGGGCAGATTTTTCGTGACGATGCCGCCGATTGTTTCATGGAAACCATCGTAGCAGTGGCGGATGAACGTAAGCATTTTGAGGGACATGGCATCAATTATGATCTGCAGGGCAATCCTCTTTATTTCCATATCTCCTGGAGTATCCCGGGGGATAATCTGCAGGATTACAAGCGGGTGATCGTGGCCAAGCAGGATACCACCAATCTGGAGAGAATCAGCAAAGAACTCGAGGAGCGCGAAGCCCTTTTCCGCTGTATCTTTGAACAGTCATCGGAAGGGATGATGCTGGTAGATATGGATGGGAAAGTGATTCTGATCAATCAAGCCATGGAAAATCTCTCCGGTCTTATTGCCAAAAATATGGTAGGGAGCTATCTCTGGGATTTTTACGAGGCCTTCTTTGCTACTGTGAACATGGAAAAAGAATGCGCCTGGAATGCGGCAACGATCAAGCAGTTTTTGCAAAATCCCCCCGCTGGAAATACCTCCATGGAATATGACTTCTTTGATCAAAAGCACAAACTTCATGCCCATAAACAGACCCTGATCCCCATCAGAAGCGAAAATCAAGACCTCTTTGCCGTTATTCTGACCGATCTCACGCCCATGCGCCGGAGCGAGGAAATCAGCTCCATCTTGCACAATATTGCCCATGCGGTAAATCTCGAAGGCTCTCTGGATGATCTCTTCCATATTATTCATCAATCCTTGGCCCGGGTCATAGATGTTACAAATTTCTACATCGCTTTGTATGACAAACGCAGCAATCTGATTACCTTCCCATATCTTGTGGATGAAATGAGTGAAGATTCCAGTGCCATCGAAGCCGATGACAATACCTCGCTCACAGCTCAGATCATAACGGAAGAACGTACCTTGCTCCTGTATCAAAACGATATCGAAGAACGTACCAAAAACCGTGGCTTTATGGGTGTCTTGTGTAAAAACTTTCTGGGTATCCCCTTGATGCTCTCCGGAAAGGTTATTGGCGCCATGGTAGTACAATCCTACAAACGCGGGGATCTCTATGATGAAGAGGATAAACTGCTGTTAGAATCCATCTCCGAGCAGATCGCCCATGCTTTGCACAAAAAGCAAGCTGATGAAAATATCAATGTGCTCTTCCAAGCCATCGAACAGGCCGGAGAAGGAATCTTGATCTTTACTCCTGAAGGCACCATCCAGTATGTGAATACTATCTTTGAACGGATGACTTCATATCGCCGCATTGACCTCTTGGGCAAGCCTTTTGACGCTCTCCCCTTTGAAGTGAGCAGCCGCAAAGAAATGCACCAATCTTGGTTGCGCGTTCGCTCCTCTCAGCCCTGGCGGGGTAAAATCGGCATGATCCGAAAAAACGGTCCCAAAATCACCCTGGATATGGTAGTGAAACCGGTGATTGATAGTGATGGCAGACTCTCCAGTATCATTGCCAGCTGCAAGGACGTGACCTATGAAATCTTGCGTGAAGAACAGCAGAAACGTAGCCAGCGCCTGGAAGCCATCGGCAGGCTGACCGGAGGTATCGCTCACGATTTTAATAATATCCTTTCCGCTATCATCGGTTATACCGAACTGGCGGGAGACGATCTCCCGGCAGATAGTGATACCGCCCTTAACCTGGTAGAAGTGCTCAAAAGCGCAACCCGCGCCAAAGAAATGATCGCTCAATTGCTCTCCTTCTCGCGCCAGGAAGAATCCAAAACAGAAGTAATCGAGCTGGTAGATCATGTAAGAGAATCGGTACGTTTCCTGCGTAGCTATTTGCCTCGCTCGATTAAAATCATCGAAAATTACGAAGCAGAACGCTATACGGTGATCGCCGTCCCCGGTCAGATCCACCAAATCATCATCAATCTGGGCACCAATGCTATGCATGCCCTGCAGCGCCAAGGAGCAGAATTGAGATTTGCGGTGGAAAAAGTCAGCTTCACTTCCCAGGATATGCTAGCCTTTCCTGAACTGGAACAAAGCCAATATCTCAAAATCACCGTATCGGATAACGGCACTGGAATTGATCCCGCGATCCTGGATCATATCTTTGATCCCTATTTTACTACCAAAAGCGCCAATGAAGGCACCGGATTGGGACTCTCTATCGTGCACAGCATCGTGCAATCCCACAACGGCGCCATCCGCGTGGATAGTAAATTAGGAGAAGGCACCAGCTTCTATATCTACCTCCCAGTCTATACTCCGGATGCCTGGTATCAAACTTCCCCTGACGTGGGAGCAGAAAACGCGATCAACGGCACCGAAACCATCATGTTTGTAGATGATGAGCCGGCTTTGGTAAATGTATTCCGCCAAGGACTTATGCGGCTTGGCTACAAGGTGGAAGGCTTTACCGATCCCCGTAAAGCTCATGAGCATTTTGCCAAACACTACGATAAAATCGATATCGTGGTAACAGATACTACCATGCCATATATTAACGGGGTGGAATTAGCCCAGAAAATGCTTGCCATCAAGCCGGATATCCCCGTCGTGATCTGTACCGGATTCACCACCCTGATCTCTGTGGATGAGGCCCGGGAAAAAGGGATCCGGGATTTTGTGATGAAACCATTCAAAATCAAAGATATCGCAACCAGGATCAGAGAAATCCTGGATTCGAATGACGATCATGAGATTGGATCTCCTACTACATAAACTCTGCCTTACCAAGACCCGTAGTATTGCTAAAAATGCCTGTGATAAGGGATTGGTCTCGGTGAATGGTAAAACCGCCAAAGCTGCAGAAAAGATCAAGCCGGGGGATGTTATCCTGCTCAAACTCTATGGTTACGCCCATGAACTGCGCATAACTGCGATCCCCACAGGAAATGTGGCAAAGAAAGACGCTGGTAATTACTTTGCAATGATATCCCGAAAACCCTTGAGCTAAAGCGCTTGGGAAGCTCTGCCATGAGGCAAAATCCAGCTTCTTATATCCCAAAGATGAGTTCCGCTCGGCTCAAATCGGGACTTGTCTTGCTGCTCTGGCTTGTGGCTCTCTGTCTGGGAGCAGAATACCGGAAGATCGGGGAAAGCAGCTATCATGAGCTGTATAGCACCAAGTCTGCCACTAAAACCGACCTTATCCTCAATCAGACCTTGTCTCGCAAAATAGCGGATTTGCAGATCAAATTGGGACTTTATCCCGAAGCTAAAGTACGAATCTTTATCGTGTATACAGCCAAAGCATATGATAACCTTAACTTGGGCAAAGCCGAGATTGTGGAATTCAGCGATGCCTTTTATAGCGGCAGAGACGGTGTA
>JARRCD010000128.1 GCA_029982875.1 Candidatus Cloacimonadota bacterium
CTTCCGATCTTACCATAGCATTGCCAGTTATCCACGATTTGGGGACAGTTATGTTTATCGTTCCACAAGTTGCTCCTCGACATGTTATCACTATCTCACTATCTGGATGGTTGTATTTATTGTATCTTCCAATAATCCCATTTGCTCCGAAGACTGGATACTCTCCGTCTTCACGTAATTCTTTTCCCGTTATTGTTTGGGGTTGGTATAAATTACATAAATCACCAAGTGGGACCATTTCATAACGAGAAGAGTCTCTAATTAGTGCAACTCCATACCTCTCACCACTAAGATTATAGTGCCCACTCTCCGCCAATCTCTTTTTCTCCACCACGATTACATCGCTCTCGGGAGCTTGGTATTCGCATCCAGAGAGGATGGCTTTTTTGAAGGCCTGGGCGTTATCGAATGCAGTGGGTAGGTCGTTGGCGTCACAGGGACGGCGTTGGGCACCAAGGTCGAAACCATCGCTGCTAACTTTGATAAAGATGATCTTATCAGTCTTTTTGGCTAAAGCTCGGTCGATCCATAGGATAGAGGTCTTTACCCCAGCATAGGGATTGAACACTCCACCCGGCAGGGAGATCACACCCACTAAGTAGTTTTCCTCAACGAGTAGCTTACGGAGCAGTTTATACGCATTATCTGATTTGAAGATAATTCCTTCGGGGACAATGATGCCAGCTCTGCCATTATTAGTAAGATGTTCCAGCATATAGTCCACAAAGAGGACTTCGCTACGTTTCGCTTGGATGCTAAATTTCTGGTGGGGACGGATACCTCCCTTGGGAGTCATAAAGGGAGGATTTGCGAGGATCACATTGGCATATTCATTCCAGCGGTCTGTGCTGGTGAGGGTATCGTATTCATAGATTTGTGGAGTGTTGAAACCATGTAGATACATATTAACCAAAGAGAGGCGTACCATCTCAAAGGCTATGTCGTAACCCTTGAGGTTTTTATGCAGGAATGCTCGTTGATCGGGAGTAAGCAAGTCGCCGTTGTATTTCTTGCCATTCAGGATAACCAGTTCATCCAGGGGAGTGCCATGCGAGGCAAAAGTGTGCGGATCTGTGTCTTTATCGTAGTTTGAGCTATTGGTTTTAATAATGTGTTTATAGGCAGAGATCAGGAAGCCAGCGGTTCCACAAGCGGGGTCAAGAATGCTGTCTTCTTTTTGAGGGTCTATCAGTTCCACCATGAAATCGATGATATGCCGGGGTGTCCTGAACTGTCCTGCATCACCTTGAGAGCCAAGTACAGCCAAGAGATACTCAAAGGCGTCTCCCAGCTTTTCACTGTGCTCATAGGTAAATTCATCTATGCACTTGAGAAAGAGCTTGAGGGTTTCCGGATCACGATAGGGAAGAAAAGCGTTCTTGAAGATATCCCTGAATAGAGTAGGAATAGAAGCATTATTGGGTATTTTTGCCAGGGCATCCTGATAGAGAATGACTCTACCTTCGCCACTGAGTCTTTGATCGAATAATTTATTCCACGCATACTGGGCAAAGTCGCCGGTAAAGTATTTGGGGTTACCACCCATTTCGATAGATTCGATATCCATGTCGTACATGAATTTGTAGATCAGAGCAATAGTAATCTGCTCCACTTGTGAGCTTGGGACAGGAACCTTACCCACAAGAATGTCTCGGGCATCGTCTATCTTCTTTTTGGTGATTGAATCTAACAATCTGATCTCCTACATGAATTTATTTAGGACAACATAATCTTTAATGTATTGCGGGATGGCTACTCGCCAGCTATCTTTAACCGCCTTGAAGTCTTTCATGCCAAAGCGGGGATAGGTATTAAGCTCGGCATAGTCTTTATGGTCGATAATGTCTCTCAACCGGTTGTCGGTCACATAGGCTTTGAAGTAGTATTTGAGAGCCGGGATATTATCTGTAGTACTTGGTTTGTAAATTGAGATGAATCTATCAAACTCGGTATTAAGCAGTTCGTCTTTGGATTTGAAACCTGGAATCAAGCCAAAAGCTTTTTCCACAATTTCTCTGAGGGTTATCCTGCGATCAAGTTGCAAAGAATGACGCAGCTTCTCCAGAGTGAAATAATCCTCTGGCTTGTTAATCAGAGTTTGATTGATGTAATCTAATACAAAGTCCCATTTACCATCGTCAACGCCTTGCTGGATGACAGGGTCATGTTTGATCTTTTCTTCAAATTTTTGGAAGAACATCCGGTCTATCTTCATGCCCTCTGCACCGATGACCTTGCGTTCTATCTTTGCCAAAGGATCAGGAGTGTGAATTTCTGCACCATTGGCTTGAGGTTGAGGAGGTTCCCCGCCAGCAGGAGGGCTGGTTCGTTCTGTGAAAGCAGGGAGGGCAAGAACCTGGTCATAATCGAACTTCTCTTCAAAATACTCACATACGGCAAAGAAATCAAAGAGGATATAGCCTGTTTTGATCTGGTCTTGGGTTTGCTCTTTAAGAGCGGGATCGATAAACTGTTCGCAGAAGTTGTGCCTTCTGGTACCCCTGCCTTTGATCTGGATAAACTCTGAAGGTGAGAAAATCGGGCGCATCAAGGCTATATTGAGGATATCCGTGCAATCGTATCCGGTGGTCATCATGCCCACGGTTACACAGACTCTGGTCTTGGAACTGCGATAATCGGAAATGAAGTTGCCTCTGCCTGAGAGGTTGTTGTTGGCAAAGTTAATACTCATTTGCTGAGCTGTTGGGATAATGGATGTAACCTGCATGGCAAAATCGGAATTGTACTTGCCAGGAAACATCTTATCAGCCATCACATTAAGGATTTGGGTGATCTTAGTAGCATGCTTTTGGTTAACAGTAAAAATGATGGACTTGCCGATCTCTCCGCTGATTGGGTCATACATAGCATTTTCCAAAAAAGCCCGGCAGAGAGTGACATTGGTATTTTGAGAGTAGAAGCTTTTTTCAAAATCTTTCTCTTCAAAATAAGTGATGGTATCCTCGCCTTGGGGGTTTGGTTCCACATAGGTATATCCTTGATCAGATAGCAATTGGGTGGTAACCTGGGAGCGAGCATCAATCACAGTAGGGCTTACTAAATATCCGTCTTTGACACCATCACCGAGAGAATAACGAAAGGTGGGAATACCGCTTTTACAGCCAAAGGTCTCGTAGGTATCCAGTAGCAATCTTCGCTCATAATCTCTGGGACTGTTGCCGTCAGGAACGGCATTTTTAATGTAATCTTTGGGAGTGGCGGTTAATCCCAGTTTGTAACCCACAAAATACTCAAAAACAGCTCTGGCATTACCGCCAATGGAGCGATGTGCCTCATCTGAGATCACAAGATCAAAATCTGTGGGGCTAAATTGAGTTCTGTATTTGTCTCCAGATAATAGGGATTGAACGGTCGAGATGACTATCTCCGCCTTCCGCCAATCTTCTTTAACTTCCTTATAGACGACAGAAGTGAAGTCGTTTTTTAGGTATTTTACCATATTGCGTTGGGCTTGATCTTCCAGTTCTAGTCGATCCACCAAAAACAAGACTCTATGAGCATTTCCAGTCTTAAGGAACAGCTTCATTACCGCTGCCGAGATCAGGGTTTTCCCAGTTCCAGTTGCCATCTCAAACAGGAAACGGTTAGCACCATTGCGTACAGCGTTTTGGATAGATTCAACCGCTCTTACTTGATAAGACCGCAAGAGGCTGAGATTGTGCTTCTTGAGGTATTCTGACCTAGTATCTTCGTTGTGAAAGTCCGGATTTTGATCGTAGTCATGTTTTTGGGTGATAGCGATGTATCCAGTAGTGATAATCTCTTTTACCAAGGCATCAGTATCAGGATTGTAATGTTCATAACCCTTCATGGACTCAGGAGATGGGAATTTAGTGATAATATAGGGATTCCCCTGCTGAGTATCCCAAAAGTAATGAAGATTGCCATTGGAGAGCAAAATAAACCTACAATTCTGGGATCGGGCATAAGCTCTGGCTTGTTCTTTACCAACAAGCGGATTGTGCTTTTCTGACTTGGCTTCCAGAACGATGATGGGATAGGAATGCTCGTCCAGAAGCAGAAAGTCAATGAAGCCTTTGGAAGAGGTCTCAAAGTCGTTGCCAAGCTCATCGATAATCTTATGAGTTATCTTCGTCTGGTTTTCCAAGATGATGTTTGCTTTCTTGCCCTTCTCATCAAAGAAACGCCATCCGGCTTCTTTTAGCAACTCGTTTATCTTGATTCTAGCTGAGGCCTCTTTATTCATCCTTCATTCCCATCAGAGTTAGTCGATTTGGCATTATGTCCCGCAGAACATAAACATCAAACCGCTAGTATCTTAAAAATATAAGAGCATGAATTCTGTCAATGCTAAAATCTATCGCATCATTAAGCATCCTAATTTGTCAGCGTACAGGGAACTGCTTCCATGGCTCTGGATCAATGATTACATCTGGAACAAGGAGATAGCATGACCGAAACATTGATGAACCGAATCAAAGCTCAGTTAGTCAGACATGAGGGTCTGAGGCTCAAACCATACCGTTGCACTGCAGACAAGCTGACTATCGGTGTCGGGCGCAATCTCGATGATTGTGGTATCTCACAGACAGAGGCTTATATGCTCTTGGAGAACGATATCTGGAAATGCGAGAAGCAGCTTCTTGATGAGATTCCGGAGAAATACAATGCTTTGGATGAGGTGCGTAAGTCGGTGCTGCTGAATATGTGTTTCAATTTAGGTATTGGGGGTCTGCTTGGCTTCAAGAACACTCTGGCGTTTGTAAAAGCTGGAGACTGGTAACGAGCCGCCAATAACATGCTGGTGTCCCGTTGGGCAAAGCAGGTTGGCCGTAGAGCGATCGAGCTATCAGAGTTGATGAGGAAGGGCAAGTGATTCCCCTCCAGGTCGAGGCCGATGACATTTTCGCCATCATAAACCTACCCAAGGAGATGTCCAACAACGGCATCTTCAAGAATCACCGGAATTTGATTCAGGAGATGGTTTGGTCTGTGGTTTTACTGAAACACTATACCCGGGCAACCCAGGAAGACCTTCCAGAGGAATAGCCTTTTCTGATCTCTTTTGTTTTAGGGTTTTGTTTCCTGAAGATCAGATAAAAATATTTAGACGATTGTGCTTGACACAGAGGTTAAATTGATTATTTGGCCAACATCATCCAAGCTTTCTAAGCAAGTTTGCAACCCTAAGAAGATCGACGGCATACTGGACTATTACTTTTGTAATAAGCCACTCTAAATATGGTCAAGAGTTCTTTATGAACTATCGTTTGTGACAGGCCTACTTGACAAGGCTCACAAATCTTATGTGGTGGTTTAAGCACGCATGTAAAACTATATGTTTTAAACATATTATGATTTTGCAGACTGCGGGATGTGCTTGGTTTCATAAAAAAACTGAGCTCCAGACTCAGGAGGGCTTTTTCTGTTTAAATTCCGCCTAGCGTTTTATGTAAAATGCTGTGCTGATGGCACTCGGAAATGGTGAGGGCGTCTTGCGTGATGCTATCTGAATAGGGGTAGGGGAGCCCAGTAATGGATCTCGCTCCCCTACCCCTATTCAGATAGCGTTATCCGTTATGCGTTATCCGGTGCGCCACGAAGCGTTGTATGGGAAGCTGGTGGAAATCCAGTCCATTCAATTTTCCGTTCAAATGGAAGCGAAGAAGATGGCAGCAGCCGTAAGGCGAGAGTCAAAGCTCTTCTTAGCGGTAAGTAAGCCGTAACGCAAGTGAACAGGTTAG
>JARRCD010000018.1 GCA_029982875.1 Candidatus Cloacimonadota bacterium
CATAACCCATAACCAAAAAAAATCTGTGAAATCCGTGTAATCTGTGTGAGACCGTCGCCGTGTGTATAACGCATAACGGATAACCCATAACCAAAAAAAAATCTGTGAAATCCGTGTGATCTGTGTGAGACGGTGTGAGACCGTCGTTGTGTATATCTTGAGATTAAGTCCTGATCAAGTCCTGGACAGGAGAGTATCCGGACTTGAACTCAAGTAAAAATCAGGCTCACGGCAAGTATGTGAAATAAGATTCACCATCGGGTTAAGGCGCTGGGGCTTGTCAGGTATAGCGTGTTTTTGCCGCGGGGTTCTCGTCCCGCAGGACCTCGTCATTGCATAGAGGTTCGGGTTTTATATCTCTTCGGCCTCTTCGCCGTAGATCTCCTTGAAGCGTTTTTTATCGATCTCGGAGGGTAAACCTTCGAAGACTTTGTGGCCATCCTTAAGGGCCAATACCCGGTTGCCATATCGCCGGGCCAATGAGAGAAAGTGCAGGGAGCAGATCACGGCAATACCATCGCGATTAATTTCGGCGAGGTATTGCATAATGGAATCGGCGGTGGCAGGGTCCAGGCTGGCGACCGGTTCATCAGCGAGAATAATCTTGGGCTCTTGCATCAAAGCCCGGGCGATTGCCACTCTTTGCTGTTGCCCTCCGGAGAGCTGTTTAACCTTCCGGGCGGCAAAATCTTGCAGTCCCACGCGCTGCAGATTGTGATAAGCCGAGTCCAGCTCTTGTTTGCTATAACTGGATCCGAGCCGGTGATAGCCCAATCTGCCGGTTAGGACATTGGTGAGCACGCTGAGGTTTTTGATCAGATTAAACTGTTGAAAAACCATAGCGATATTACGTCTGTAGTGACGCAGCTTGGCCCCTTTGAGAGTCATGATAGATTGTCCAGCAAAGATCACTTCCCCTGTGCTGGGTTCGATGAGCCGGTTGATGCATCTGAGTAAGGTGGATTTGCCGCTTCCGGAAAGGCCCAAAAGGATGATAAAATCCTGGTCATCAAGGCTGAACGAGAGCTTATTCACGGCAAAGCTTTTGCCATCGTAGCTTTTGCTCAGCTCTCTTACTTCAAGAATATTCAAGTTCTTAAGTCTCTTCTAATTCAGCATACTTTCCGGGTCCATATTCATCGCTTTCAAAGCAGACCTAACCACGTCATAATCAGCATCGGTAGCATAATCCAGGCCATCTACATCGTAAAGGTTTTTGAGAGTCTTTTTCCCCTCGGCACTTTGGGCAAAATCGTAAAGTGCCTGCACTACTTCCTGTTCCAAAGATTCCGGCATGTTTTTGCGGAAGGTAACGGTGTCGTTGGGAATCCAATCCGTAAAGCCGATGATGCGAACTTTGTCAAAGATATCGGAATAAGTTTCCAGCAGCTTTTCGCGGGCGTCCATGGGCAAGCCATTTTCATCGGGTGGACTCCAATATGAGCAAGCCACATCGGCTCTGCCGCTATAAACCGCCAGGATAGCCTGAGGATGGCCTCCGGCAAATATGTGATCCTTGGGGGTGATGCCCTGTTCTTTGAGAATAGCCGAAGGATAGATGTAGCCGGAGGTAGATGCCGCATCTGTGTAGGCGATAACTCTGCCTTCGATGTCCTGGATATCCTGGATCTCTTCTTTCACTGCCACAAATTGCCCACGGTAGTTTTTAAGGCCATTGCGCACAGTCATCAGACGCACATTAGCTCCATATTTTTGCTTTGCCAAGACATAGGCGTAAGTAGGCAACCAGGCAATATCGGCTTGATAGCTGCCCAATGCTTCGATCACGGCGGCATAGCTGGTGGGCACCGCTACCTTAAAGTAATAGCCTGTAGCTTTTTGCAGAGCTTCTGCGATGGCTTCTCCGCTGGCTACCACTTTCCCCGCTTCCAGCGAAGGTACAAAATACATCTTGATCGGCTTTTGCTTGCTGCCCAGCTTATTATTGGCATTCGCGATCCGGGTATCCTCACTCTGGCAGGCCATCAAGCTGAGAAACAATACTCCCAGAAAAAACAAATATCTTCTCATAAGCACTCAAACTCCATACTTTTCTTAAGTCTCATACAGTATCTGTATCCCCGCAAAATGGTCAAGTAAAATCTCAAAATGAGGGCTTTGATGAAAGACTACGCAAAGACAAGCTTGGGGCATTTTTTTGATCTTGTGGATGGATATCTACTCGGAGTAGAATCTGATAAATTAAGCATAAGAAGCATAAAGTTCCCTTTGAGCTGCGGATGATTAAGAAAAATTTAATTGACGAATTCTATACTTTTGCGAATCCTGTAAATAGTGGATCAAGCCTGCCTTATCAATGACAAGGCGTGTAACTAAATGATTTATATATAGTGCATAAAGTTAGACTTAAGTATGTGAAAAATGTGGGAGGTTCAGCTTCCCATGAGCGTAAACAAAAAAAATAGCAAGGAGAAAGCTATGCTAAAAAAATGGATTTTAATCTTTAGTCTCGTCCTCAGCCTGGGATTGGTATGGGGACAGACCGTTGTTGATTTTGACGATGACAGTAAATGGACATCCGGGAGTGGGTCCATAACTTCCTATGCTTCAGATCACAGCTATGTGGACGGTTTATTCTCAGCCACCGGCGGACCTGCCTTAAGAAATGCCAGTAGTACTCAAGACGGTTTCCCCGGAGCATTGGGAACCTATTCCTGGCGCTTAAGAAATGTAACCGATGTAGATTGGAGAATCACCATCTCTGCCGGCGGCGTTGGCGATTTCAGTATGGCTATCCGTCGTTGGGATGGCAATCCTTCTCCCGATTTTACGCTGGACTATTCCCTTGACGGCGGTGCAACTTGGACATTTATCAGCACGATTGACAATGCCGCTTTGAATAATTCCAGTGATTGGACTACAATCAATGGCTCGATCAATAATGCTGCCAATAATATCCTGATTCGCTTAACTTCAAATTCCGCCGGTGAGCGCATCATGATTGATGATTTCACCTGGAGCGGTTTTGGCGGCGGCAATGTTCCGCCCATCATCTCCAATATAGCTCATAGCCCAGCCTTGGTTATTGAGTCTGATACCACGGTCTCGGTTTCTGCAGATATCAGCGATAATGATGGCACGGTGGTTTTAGCCCAGACCAAATGGGGTACTACCAGCGGCACCTATCCCAATGTTATCAATATGACCGGAACCAGCGGCTCCTATACCACTATCTCTGACATCCCGGCCCAGCCCGCTGGCACCACCGTGTATTACGTTGTGTATGCTGAGGATGATGATGGAGATAGTACCACTTCCAGTGAAAATAGCTATTCTGTAATAGCACCTGCTACTACCACCCTGCCTTTCACGCATGATTTTACCGATGGCTGGGGTGATATTTATACCTATGATGTAGCCGGAGAGCAACAGTGGTATCTCTATGGCAGTTCCGCTTCCTGTAATGGCTACGGTCAGGCTTTGGCGGAGGATTGGATGATTCTTCCGGCTATTGATTTCGATGCCTATAACAATGAACGTATGACCTTCAATACTCTGGCTACCTATGGCGCTCTCGATATGAACAACTATCTCAAGCTGATGTGGTCTAATGATTACTATGGCCTGGGAGATCCCACTACTGCTACCTGGATCGAGATTCCCTATACTCCTGCTTCAATTGGCGGAGGAGAAACACCTTCCGGAGTTTTGGATATATCTGACATCAACGGGACTAATGTGTATCTGGCTTTTAAATACTATTCCACCGATAACCCCACCCGCTGGGAAGTTAGAGATATCCATATCTATACCGGAGCCTCACCCACTCTCACAGTTTCACCAAATGCCTTATCGGGATTCTCTTATGAATTGGGTAATGGCCCTTCTGCCGCACAAAGCTTTATTCTTAGCGGAGCTGATCTTATCGCCAGAAACATCTCGCTTACCGCACCGGCAAACTTTGAGATTTCAATCAGCTCCGGAACCGGCTTTGCCAGCACCCTGAGTCTGGCTGTTTCCGCAGGCTCTTATGGACCGGCTGAGATCTACGTACGAATGGTTGCCGGCTTGGCAGCCGATAGCTATAGCGGTGATATCACCATATTATCCAGTCCCGCCGAGCCCCAAACCGTGAGCCTGAGCGGCGAAGTTACCAGTCCTCCTCCCCCTGATGCTCCTGTGGCGCTGGATGCCACAGATGTTACCGACAATAGTTTCACGGCCAATTGGGAGCCTGCAACCGGCGCTACCGGCTATTTCCTCGATGTTTACCACCTGGCAGGAGGCACCGCCACCGACCTGTTCTTCAGTGAATACATAGAAGGTGGCAGCAACAACAAAGTCGTTGAGATTTACAATGGCACCGGGGCTGCGGTTGACTTAAGTGATTACACCATTAATCTTTATTCCAATGGCTCAGAAACTGTGGGCAATACCCTCGAACTGGAAGGAATCCTCGCCCATGGCGACGTCTATGTGATTGCTAATTCCGCATCCATTGCTGAGATCCTTGCTCTTGCCGACATTACTTCTACCATTACCTATTTCAATGGTGACGACGCTTTGGCAATTTGGAAAGAATCCACGGCAAGCTATGTGGATATCTTCGGCTGCATTGGTGAAGATCCTGGATCTGCCTGGACTTCTGGCGATTATAGCACGGTGAACAAGACTTTAGTGCGCAAGATGACCGTGACTTCCGGCATTACTACCAATCCAACCAGCGGATTCCCGACCCTTGCAACAGAGTGGGATCTATATGATATCGACTATATAGACAATCTGGGCACGCATCTGATGGGCACGCAGGTCTTTGCCCCCGGATATGAAAATCTCTCAGTGGGAAATAACAATAGTTATGCTGTTACCGGTTTGACTTCAGATACCGTATATTACTATGTGGTCCGAGCTGAGAATGCTTATGGCATCAGCGATAACTCCAATGTAATAGCTGTGACGCTCGGCTCTATCCCCAATAATCCCGTGCTGAGCGTAGTTCCTCTGGCCTTAAGCGATTTTGCCTACATCGTGGGCGAGGGACCTTCGGAGGAACAGCAATTTACCGTGAGTGGCAGTGACTTGGAGGGAGATATCCTGGTCTCAGCGCCGGCAAGCTACGAGATCTCTCTATTAAGTGGCGAGGGCTTTACTCAGAGCAATATCATCCTGAGTAACACTGCCGGCGTGGTGAGCGCAACTCCCATCTATGTGCGTTTGATTTCCGGCCTGGCTACCGGAAGCTACGATGAAAATATTGTGGTCTCAAGCTCAGGAGCTACTGATCTGACTGTGGCGCTGCAAGGTACTGTTTCCGATTCCGCTACCCAGGCTGCTAATCTCTTCTTTAGTCAGTACATCGAAGGTAGCAGCTATAATAAAGCCATAGAGATCTTCAACGCTTCTGCCAATGCTGTGGACCTTGCGAATTACCGCATAGACTATTACACCAATGCCTCTGCCACCGTATCAAGCACATACCCTCTGGCCGGCACTCTTGCTGCCGGGGAAGTCTACGTGATTGCCAATTCTCAGGCAGTGCAGGCCATTCTGGATGAAGCGGATACTACTTCTGGTGCTGCAGGCTTTAATGGAGATGACGCCTTAGCCTTGGTTTATGTGCCTGATGAAATACAACTTGATGTTTTCGGCACTATGGATGGCAATGATCCCGGTAGTGGATGGGATGTGGCCGGCGCAGCAAGTGCCACGGCGAATCACACTCTCATCCGCAAATCAACCGTAGCACAAGGCACTACAGATTGGGTCTTATCTGCCGGTACCGATGCCGGTAATAGCCAGTGGATAGTAATGGATCAGGATGATTATACCGATCTGGGTCAGCACAGCTATACCCCTGGTATGGAATATGCCGCGGCACCCACTTTTGATCCGCCCGCCGGAGCCTATACCAGCCCAGTCGACGTGAGTTTGAGCTCCACTACTGCCGGTGCTACTATCCGCTATACCACCGATGGCAGCACTCCGGATGAAAACAGCCAGGTCTATAACGCTCCCATCCATATCGCTACCACCACCACTATCAAAGCCATTGCCATGGCAGATGGTTATTTGAACAGCTCGGTGGCAAGCGCTCAATACATCTTCCCTGTTGTGGTAAATAGCATTGCCGAGCTCAGAGCCGGTAGCACAGATGGCACTGAGTACCTGCTCAGCTCTGAAGCCTATGTCACCTTTGCTCAGACATATCGGAATCAAAAATACATCCAGGATGCCACAGCTGCCATCTTGATTGATGATAATGCCGGTGCCATTATCGGAACCTACGCTATTGGTGATGGAATTTCGGATGTAATCGGTAGTCTGAACACCTATGGCGGCATGTTGCAATTCACTCCATCTCAGAATGCTACCCAGATTTCACCATCTTCTCTCAGCATCAGTCCTCAGGATGTGACAATCGCAGACCTGACCACCAATTTTGAGGATTATGAAGCTGAATTGGTGCGCCTGAGTGATGTCAGCTTTGATGATGCTCCCGGCACTTTTGCAAATGGGAATGTCTACTCCATCAATGGGGGAAACCAGATCTTCCGCACCACTTTCTATGACGTGGACTACATCGGCACAGCTCTTCCCACCACAGCTCAGGACATCCTGGGGATCATGAACAGCAGGTCTGACGGAGAATTCTTTACTCCCAGAATGCTGGCTGATTTCAGTCCGGCCGGAGAAGCTCTGAATGCACCTGAAGTCACCATTTCTCAAGCTGCAAATGATGTAACTCTCTCTTGGAATGCCATCGCCGGAGCCGCAGGATACAGAGTGGAATATGCCGAGGAACCCTTTGGCGTCTATTCACTACTCACCTTCACTCCGGAGACCTCGATCACCCTGCAAAACCAAACGCAGCCTAAGAGATTCTATCGTGTGATCGCTATCGATAATATGCCCACCAAATAAATAACAAATAATTCAATCAAAGCGGGATGCTGCGCAGCATCCCGCTTCTTTTAGGGGAAAGCGCGGGCTGTGGACAAGACCTGCTATCAGAAATGCCGCCCCACTCGGACTTTAATTGTATGTAGGGAGCAGGCGGATGAGGAGATTCATTGCACCTACATTTTGGGCAAGAGAGCCTGCTTGGAGGTGAAGTGCCCTCTTCCTGCTTATGCACCACCTATGCATCTCCAATACACCTCCTAAGTCGGGGCTCAGGAAGTCTTTGGGAGTTCCTTGGGGGGCAAGTAAGGAGGCAGATATGGAAAAGCTCTTATACCCACTTGATTTGAACCAGAGCTCAAGATTATTTAATCACTGCACTAAGCTGTTTTCGCATCACCCCAGCTTTGTTTCCGGATTGAGATTCCCAGAGGATGATGTAAATTCCGCGTCGGGCAATACTGCCATTTTGTTTGCGGGCATCCCAGCTTAGTAGTCCCTCGTTGGCAATTAGCTGATTATCTGCCAGGCAACGGATTTTATGTCCATAAAGATCATACACATTGCAGGTTACAGTGTTTTCAGGATCAGGTAACTTGTAACTGATAGCGACCACCTCACCTTTTCTGGGATCACAGGGCGAACCGAAGATTTTGAGGGTCTGATCGTGGTCCGGCAAATCCTGCAGATGGATATTGTTATCCTGACCGGGATTGGGATTGCCCACTCGCCATACAACTTCGTCCTCCTGATTCAAGACCCTTTGAATGGCCATACCGTTGATAGCTTGAGCTGCGTTGTAAGAGACTGCATCCAGGATGCTATCTCCGCTCTCATCGCAAAGCAGGAGGCTATCTCCATCGTTATTTAAAGGTGCCCATGAGCTTACTTCGATCACAAAGCCAGCCGGACATTGAGGATAATCCTGCAGCAAGGCATCCTGGTCCCGGCAGAGGACAAAATAACCCGGTATCTCAGGCAGCGTAAAAGCTATGCTGTTATTGGCTTCATCAAGGAGGAGATAGTTGTTATCGCTTTTGCTGGCGGGTTCGGCATAGAGTTCAATCCATTCTTGCTTGCCACTCTCGGGGGCCGGAAAGATTTCCGAAATCACTAAAGCAGAGACCTCTTGTCCCATCGCACTGATATAGAGGCTATTGTTTTGAGGATTGGGATCAGATTCCAGCTCAAGCTCCGCATACAAAAGCGGATAGCTCTCATCCAGCCAGATTTCCACAATTCGCTCTGCGCCGGCGGCAATGGGAGAGATCTCTTCATAATGCAAAAGCTGCACCTCATTATACAGGCGCAATTGGGCAAAAGCAGCAGGCATATATGGAGATAGATTGCCGATATATAGCTGTAGTATATTACCGCCGTCGAGATCAGAGAATTGATACCTAAGCAAGGCGTAATCTGCATACACAGAATTCGGCAGACCAGGTGTGGGCTGGGTTTCCACGATAAAATCCTGCGCACAAAGATCACTATCCACTCCGTCCGTAACCCGGGCTAAGGAGCAACCCTCCGGTGCATCCTCAGCACAGCTGGTGGCGGGCAAGCCACTGTCATCCGGGAGGAGGTTGGTATTGGGGCTATCGTAAATCACGGTATCGGTATAGCTGCTATCCGCATTTACAAAACGGATGCCATCGCTGGCGTTGCCTCCATTTTGGAAGCTGAAATTATGGATAAAATGTGCTTCGGTCACCTCTGTTCCACCCACAACCACAAACCGGTAAGGGCGCAGGACGTAATAGGGGAATTCAAAATCCGGTTCAAAGCTGTTCCCGCCGCTGTAGATTTTACAGCCACTGAGGTCTATATTGCCATCTGTAGCATTGTAGAGCTCGATCCACTCTTTACCATTATCGGCTCCGGCTGCGTCATAACATACTTCGTTGATCACCACCTGTGCCCACATAAAATGGGAAGCCATCACAACAAGGGCAGCGAGCCACCGCTTCATAGCCTGCTCTTATCCTCCGATATCCAGCTGTAAGGGTTCGATTTTCCAGATTTTCTCGGCATATTCCCGAATCGCCCGGTCACTGGAAAACTTGCCAATCCGGGCAATATTGATAATCGCCTTTTTTACCCATTCATCACGATTTTGATATAGCTGGTCCACGCGATCCGAAGCCTCCATAAAAGCTCTGAAATCAGCCATTTGCAGATATCTATCTCCATCCTCCATCAGCACTTTCCAGATGGGGGCAAAGATCCCCGGTTCGCGGGGACACCAGCTGTCATCCAAGAGAGAATCCACCACAGCTTTAAGCTCGGGATCGGATTCATAATAGCTGTAAGGATTGTAATTGGAATGCTTGATCTGGCTTACTTCCTCAGCCTTGAGACCAAAGATAAACATATTTTCTATCCCAATTTCCTCGGCCATCTCAACATTGGCTCCATCCAGAGTGCCCAGCGTGAGCGCACCGTTAAGGGCAAATTTCATATTGCCGGTACCGCTGGCTTCAAAACCCGCCGTGGAGATCTGTTCCGATACATCGGCTGCGGGGATGATCTTTTCGGCCAGGGAGACGCAGTAATTGGGCAGAAAGACCACTTTCAGCCTGTCTTTAACATCGGGGTCCTTATTGATGATATCGCCCAGGTTGTTGATCAGTTTTATCAGGCGTTTGGCGAGGTAGTATCCGGGAGCAGCCTTACCGGCAAAGATCACCGTGCGGGGCACAAAATCCTGATCCGGATTGGCTTTGATGCGTTGATACTGGGCAATAGTGCCCATAACGTTCAGCAGCTGGCGTTTGTATTCATGCATACGTTTGACTTGCACGTAAAAAATGCTGTCGGTGCGGGTGCGAATCCCGGTCTCCCGGTATATATATCTGCTCAAGCGTTTTTTATTGATTTCTTTGATCTCAAAGAAACTCTCTTTAAAATCCTGATCATCCAGATAGGCTTCCAGACCGCGAAGCCGCTCCAGCTCACGTGTCCAGGCGCTGCCAATGTGCTCAGAGATCAAGCTGGCCAAAAGCGGATTACAGGTAAGCAGCCACAATCTGGGAGTGATCCCATTGGTTACATTGCATAGTCTGCCGGGATAGAGTTGATCAAGATCGGCAAAGATTTTATGGCGCAAGATCTCGGTGTGAAGTTTTGCTACTCCATTGACTGTGTGGGAGCCATGAAAACAAAGCTGCGCCATGCGCAGGGACTTCTCGTGTCCTTCCTCGATGATGGAGACATTGCGCATTTTGATGATATCTCCGGGGTATTTGGCGCTCACTTCCTGCATTACATAATCATTGATCTGATAGATCAGCATCAGGTGCCGGGGTAAAAGTTCCTCAAAAAGAGCGACACTCCAGCGTTCCAGAGCTTCCGGCAAAATGGTATGATTTGTATAGCTAAAGACCTGCTTGGTAATCTGCCAGGCACTTTCAAAATCCATCCGTTCCTCGTCAATCAAGATGCGCAGCATTTCCGGAATAGCCAAAGCCGGATGAGTGTCATTGAGCTGAATAGATACTTTCTCCGGAAGATTAGCAAAGCTATCGTGATCCTGCTTCCAGTTAAAAAAGATATCCTGTAAGGTGGCGGAGACAAAGAAGTATTCCTGTTTCAATCTCAGGACTTTACCCAAATGTATGTTGTCATTGGGATACAATACTTTACTGATATTTTCGCTAATGTTTTTTTGTTCCACCGCTTTTATATAGTCACCACTATTGAAATACTCAAAGTCAAATTCGTCGGTAGCGGTCGCTTCCCAGAGCCGGAGATTGTTTACGTTGTCCACTTTATAACCAGGCACGGGGATATCCCAAGCCACCGCCATCACGTCTTCGGTATCAATCCAGCGGTAGACTGTGCCGCTGCCATTTTGCTTCATAGCTTTGACCTTACCGCCAAAGCGGACCCGGTATGTGATCTCCGGTCGCTTAATCTCCCAGGGACAGCCATTTTTGCGCCAGTGATCCGGTATCTCAGTTTGATAGCCATGTACAATCTCTTGGCGAAAGATGCCAAATTCATAGCGGATCCCGTAACCATAACCCGGGTAGGCAGAAGTGGCCATGGAATCCAAAAAACAGGCTGCCAGACGTCCCAAACCACCATTGCCCAAGCCCATGTCCGGTTCAAGTTCGGCGATATCTTCCAGAGAGTAACCCATCTCCTTGAGCATATCATAGCTTTCGTTGTAGAGATCAAGATTGATCAGGCTATTGCCCAAAAGTCTTCCGATCAGAAATTCCATGGAGAGATAGTAGGTTTTCTTGACATCGCGTTTGCGATATTCATATTGAGTTCTGAGCCAGCGCTCGATCAAACGGTCCCGTAGAGAGAGAGCCAGGGCAAAATAAATATCCCAAGGTTCTACGGTAGTGTTATCCTTGATCAGAGAATATTCCAGATGATTCAAAAATCGGGTCTTGATATCATTGGGCAAGCCCTCAGTATTGTCAGAGAAGAATATCGACGTTGATTTGCTATTAGGTATAAAACTTTCTTTCATGGTAAATCCTCATATTTATGCACGTTATTAAGTTTGTTATGAACTGCAGACCCAGCTATTGTTGTCAAGCAGAATATGCATCCCATATAATGCCATCGGATACTGACTAAGAGTTTCTGTGCTTAAAACAACGCAGAAGCGGGCGCAGTATGAGTTGCTCAAAACTATCGGCAGCAGCATGTTCCAGAGATATCCTTTGCCAGAGATGATCCTGATGACGGTTATCGCTGCTGCGATACCGAAAACCCAGGCAGGCCGAGATTTCGCTTTCCCGGCAAAGCTGGGGAATTAGCTCTGAGTGACACGCTTTGCCATAAGGAAAGCCGAAAAAGGGGGCTATCCTATTGCTATACTGGGCTAAAGCGTTCTTGTTTTGCTGAATTTCATAGACCATAGCCGGAAAGCTTAAGCGGCTAAAATCGGCATGACTTTGGCTATGTAAGGCAAATTCCACACCAGAGTTTTCCAGCTCCTGCATTTGTTTTGCACTTAGGAAAGGCTGCGTCCGGCGAAGAAAAGCTGCCTGGCTTTCGGGACAAAAGCGATCCCAAAGCTCATCGCAGAGAGCATCTTTCTCCTGATCCGGCACACTGAAGATTTGTCGCATGAGCTCGGTATCCTCGGCCAGCGCATACTTTGTTTGCAGTTTCTTTACGGCCTCTTGCAATTGGGCAGCAGAGCTGTGTTGCCGGATTTGGATCAGCTTGTGATTCCACGCCAGAGCCAGATTATCCAGGCATTTCCCGATCATAAAGAGGGTGAGAGGGATATTGTGTGCTTGCAGCATCGGTAAAACTTCGCAATAGTTACAGGCGAATCCATCATCACTGGTCAGGCTTACCGTAAGTTCCCGAGATGATCCGGCTTGGGCATATGCTTCACTCAAGCTGCAGAAGCGAAAGCCAAGGTTTTGAAAAGAGCTGATTATTTGCAGGAGATCATGTGAGCTGAGACCATCAGGATAAAAATCCTCTTGCTCTGCTCCTACGCGGTGAAAGTACAAGAGCAGGTGTGAGCCCTTGAGCAGAAACAAGCTCAGCCGTTTCAAGTTCAAAGTCCAGCTCTTCAAAAGGCTCCATCTCCATCTTGGACAATCTTTCCGGGCTCAAGCTGGGCGAGAGGCTTTGATATCACTACCGGCATCGGGTAGGATTTGGGGACAAGTTTAGGAAACCGGTATTGCCTCAGTAAGGCTACAAGAAAGGGATGCTGAGAGTAGATGGCCTGAATGCCATTGGCATAGACCACATCTGCCAGCCAGGAAACAAAGTGCTGTTCATAGCCAGGCTTAAGATAAAAATAGGGGAATTTCAGGACAGCATCGGCTATAACCAGATTCAGATATGCTATCATCTCATCTTTAAAAACCAGCTTCAGATTGAGATTTTGAAGCGCAAATCCCGGATTACCAAAATAGGTTCTTGGCACAGCTTCAATTCCTTTAAGACGGGGACTCTGCACGAGGTTATGAATGCGCCAGGCAAAGGATGCCTCGGTTTTGAAGGCAAAATCATGCTTCCAGAAACTCTGCAAAAAGCTCAGACTCTCCTGATCCGGAGTTACCAAATACTCCACCTGAATCCCATCGACATGAAACCTCTTCTGCCAAGCTTTTAGTCTGGCTTTCATGACCACACTCAGCAGGGGTTGAATAAGGGGTAAGACATTGTGCAACAATCTATGGTGGATACCAAAATCCTGCAGAACCCGCGCATTGAGATTAAGCTGATAATAGCAGCGCGGTCGTGCGCAATACTTTTGCATATCAAAATGCCTCAGCACCTTGCCGATAGAGATCGGAGTCCCCGAATTAACGGCAGCCAAAGGATACAGTTCAAACCCCTTATGGACCAGAGCATCTCCCAAACCGGTACCGCGATAGCTTTCATCTACCCACCAGCTGGTAAACCAGCAGAACTTTCTTGGGACTCCGGCAAGTAGTACTTGATCCGGAATCAAGCCCATATAGGCTATGATCCTCTGCTCTTCTTGCGCAAATAGCCAGAGAATATCATCTTCAGCAGCATTGGGATTTTTCAGATACTGCTGCAATCTCAGCCGGTCAAAGGGCAAATTAGGTATTTGCCAAAACCAGCGCTCAGCTGCCAGCTGTGTCAGATCAGCCTTAGAATAGCTTTTTATCGGATAGGTTTGCATCTTGGAATAACGCTATTTATTTGCTTTTGCTGCAATGCTTACCATCTTATTTGGCACCACTATTACTTTCTTGATCTCAAGTCCTTCCAGAAAGCGTTGCACATTTTCCACCTTCAGGGCTTCGCTTTGCAGCGTCTCATGATCGGTATCCGGAGCCACCTCAAGCTTGCCCCGGATCTTGCCATTGACCTGGATAACGTAGGTGATGCTTTCCTGCACCAGATACTTCTCTTCATAGCTTGGCAAACCGCTTTCATGCAAGAGCTGTTCAAAACCCATCATCTGCCAAAGTTCCTCGGCTATATGCGGTGCGAAAGGATACAATAACTGGGGAATAATTCCGCAGGCTTCGGCATAGACAGCCAATTCATCATTGCTTAAGGCTGATGTATCCTTGATTGCCGTGACATGATTGAGGTGTTCCATCACCGCAGCAATTGCAGTATTGTATTGCATCCGCGTCAGGCAGTCTTCCCGCCATTTCCTGGTACAGTGGTGCGAGCTGTAGAGCAGTTCTTTCAGGGCAGGAGAGAGCTTCTCCACCTCTGCTTCGAATTGCAGTCCCTTTTTGATGGCATCAAGATTGCCTTCAATCAGCCGGTATACCCGGTTCAGGAAGCGGAACGCACCCATCAAGGCTTCGTCGTTCCATTCCACGTCTTTTTCGGGTGGCGAGGCGAAAAGCAGATATACGCGCAGAGTATCTGCCCCAAAGCGATCAACTATATATTGTGGGTCCACGGTATTGCCCTTGGATTTACTCATCTTGGCGCCATCTTTGAGCACCATGCCTTGAGTAAGCAATCTGGCAAAAGGTTCATCGCCCTTGATCCATCCTAAATCCCGCATAAACTTATAGAAGAAGCGGGCATACAAAAGGTGCATGCAGGCGTGTTCGATGCCGCCGATATATTGATCCACCGGCAACCAATAATCCGCCTTAGCGGGATCAAAGGGCTGGTCCAAATTGTGCGCATCTGTATAGCGCGCAAAGTACCAGGATGAATCCACAAAAGTATCCATGGTATCGGTTTCTCTTTGCGCTTCACCGCCACATACCGGACACTTAACGTTAAGCCATTCAGGAACACTGAGCAGCGGGTTGGATGTAGTTTTGCCCACTTGCACATTTTCCGGCAGAAACACGGGCAGGTCCTCATCCGGAACGGGCACAATGCCGCAATTTGGGCAATGAATCATCGGAATGGGATTGCCCCAGTAACGTTGCCGGGAGATACCCCAATCTCTGAGCCGGTAAGTGATAGACCTTTTACCCCAACCCTGTTTTTCAATCCAGCTAATGATCTCGCTTTTAGCAGTTTCGCTGTCCAGGTCATCAAATTTCGCTGAATTCTGCATCAGACCAGGCTCCACGTAAGCTTCTTGCATCTCGTCTATTTTCAATGACCTATCCCTGTTTTGAATCACAATCTTCATCGGGATGCCATACTTTTTGGCAAAGTCAAAATCGCGCTGATCGTGAGCAGGGACAGCCATTACAGCTCCTGTGCCGTAATCCATCAGCACGTAATTTGTTACCCATATCTGTACTTGATCGCCATTGAGGGGATTGATGCAGTAGCGTCCGGTGAAAACACCTTCTTTAACGGTTTCGGCGCTGGAGCGCAGCATCTTATCCTCGTTAATCACTTTTTTGCAAAAATCGGCCAATTTGCTGTTGCCCGATTCCTCTTTCAGCCATTGCTGAACCAGGGGATGCTCGGGCGGCAGAGCCATAAAAGTTACGCCATATATGGTATCCGGACGGGTGGTGAAGATGGGGATCTTGTGCTCAGAATGTTCTAAGGCAAAATTGATGGTAGCTCCCTCGCTCTTCCCGATCCAATTCTTTTGCATGGTAATCACACGCTCCGGCCATTCAATCACCTTAGAGAAATCCAGAAGTTCTTCGGCATAATCCGTGATGCGAAAATACCATTGTTCCAATTCTTTTTGGATTACTTCCGAGCCACAGCGCCAACAGGATCCCTCTTCGACCTGCTCGTTCGCCAATACCGTATTGCATTGTTCGCACCAGTTTTGATAGCTTTTCTTGCGATAGACCAGCCCCTTTTCATACATCTTTTTAAAGATATACTGCCCCCAGTGATAATAATCCGGACGACAGGTGCTCACTTCCCGGTCCCAATCCAGGAAAAAACCCATCCCATCAAATTGCTTGCGCATATTGGCAATATTCGCTTCGGTGGTGATGCGGGGATGTGAATTGTGGGTGATGGCATAGTTTTCTGCGGGCATGCCAAAAGAATCGTAACCCATGGGTTGCATCACGTTATAGCCTTCCATCATTTTCAAGCGGGTAATGGCATCCCCAATGGAATAATTTGAGGCATGCCCGATGTGCAGCACTCCGGAGGGGTATGGGAACATCGATAGTACATAGTATTTGGGCTTGTCCGAGAAGTCCTTGGCCTTAGCGATCTTTCTTTCCTGCCAGATCTTCTGCCATTTTTTTTCAATATCTTGAAAAGGGTAATCCATCATTATCTCCATGCGGGTTGACCGCTCTCTACTATTTTCTTTGATGAATTTCCAAAGTCTCATAGCTCAATCTTTTGTCAAGCGCATTGTCGAATTTGCCGACTATTTTTCTCTCTTAGAGATCATTGCACATACTATCAATAAAGGCAGGTGGGGAGCAGGCGGTACAGCGACCACCTGTACAAAAGTACCATCTCACCACTCTCCCAATAGGATAGCTTGAGCAATGCGCCTCGCAGGCGTAATGGTGGCGTAATGGTGGCGCAGTGCCAAGCAGGAAGCAGCGTCATTATGCTGGGTAGCAAATTCTTCTATAGTTCGATATAGGGAGTAAATCTTAGAAACTGATTGACAGGTATCATATTTTTATAAACCTGTATTTCTTGATTTGGCAGATAAGGAAGATATATGGAAAAATACGTTATTCACGGAGCTGATATCATCAGTTTTGACCCGGCCCAGCCTTTTCTGAGCGGATATGCTTTGCTGGTGCAAGACGGCATTATTGCCAGGATTGCCCCCTTTGCCGAGCTCAAAGATGAACTTTGCGAATTTATCGATGCCTCAGGGAAGATTATCTTACCGGGATTGATCAATGCGCATCATCACTTTTATTCGACCTTGATAACGGGATTGGGGAAAGCCGAGCCGGCGCAGAATTTCAACGAGGTATTGGAAAACCTCTGGTGGAGATTGGATAAACAGCTCATGGCAAGAGATATCTACATCAGTGCGGTGATTTCTGCCATCAATGCAATCCGCAAGGGGTGTACCACCATCATAGATCATCATGCCTCGCCCTATCACATTAGCGGGTCTTTGAGTGAGATAGCCAGGGCCGTAAAAGATGCCGGCATCCGCGCCAATCTTTGCTATGAAGTCTCCGATAGAGATGGCAGCCGGAGACGCGATGAGGGGATCGAGGAAAACCTCAGCTTCATAAAGGAGCATGAGCACAAAGCGGATGAGCATTTGCGAGCCTTATTCGGCCTGCATGCAGCCTTCACCTTGAGCGACGCAAGCCTGCAAAAAATCTCGCCCTTAGTAGCTGAGACAGGTTGTGGTATTCATATTCATGCGGCAGAGGCACAGAGTGATCAGAAATATAATCTCGAGCACTTTGGCAAGCATGTCGTAGAGCGCTTGCAAGAATTTGATCTGATCAATTCCCAAAGCATCCTTGCACATGGCGTTCATCTTACTCCCAAAGAGTTGATGATAGTAGCGGAAAAGGGTGCAGCGGTAGTTACTAACCCTCAATCAAATCTCAATAATGCGGTAGGGATTGCCGACGTCTGCAAAATGACCGAACTCGGCGTAACAGTGGGTTTGGGTACGGACGCCATGACGGTCAATATGTTGCAGGAACTCAGAGTAGGACTTTGGGCGCAGCATCTGAAACAAAACAATCCTGCGGCCGGGTTTCTGGAGCTTGCGTCCACCCTGCTATTCAACAATCCCAAGATCGCCCAAAAGTATTGGGATAAAGGGCATGGCACCTTAAGCGAAGGTGCGGTGGCCGACCTCATCCTGGTGGATTACGATCCTCATACTCCATTGAATGCGGAGACCTGGATTGGTCATGTAATATACGGTATAGCCGAGGCTGAGGTAAGCGCAACCATCTGTGCGGGAGATATCTTGATGTGGGATAAAGAAATCCTCATCGGAATCGATGAACGCGAATTGAGAAAAGAAAGCAGAGCTCTGGCTAAACAGCTCTGGGAGAGATTTTAAGGTTTTTTAAGCACTGGTATTGCCAGAAAAAAACAAAACGATAAGACCCTGGATTTAAGGAGAATATATGTACCAAGAGATTTTAAACCGCGCTAAGTCCTATGAAGCTGAAACTGTGCGGTTTTTGATGGATATGGTCAGGATTCCTGCCTTTTCGACTAAAGAAAAAGAAGTAGTGCTCTGTATCAAGCACGAGATGGAAGCGGCCGGATTCGATGCAGTGAAGATCGATGCTTTGGGCAATGTAATCGGTAAGATTGGCAAGGGTCCCCGAGTGATAGCCTTTGATGCCCATGTTGATACAGTCTATTCCGGAGATATGAGTTTGTGGGATTTTGATCCCTTTGATGCCCATGTCAAGGATGGCAAAGTCTGGGGTCGGGGTACTGTGGATCAAAAAGGTGGCATGGCTTCGATGCTTACCGCCGCCCGCATTATCAAAGACTTCAATCTGCAGGAGGGCTTTACCCTTTACTTTACCGGGACGGTGATGGAAGAGGATTGTGATGGCCTGTGCTGGCAATATATTCTCAATGAGGATAAGATCAAACCGGAGCTGGTGGTGATCACCGAACCTACCAATATGAACATCTACAGAGGGCATCGGGGACGCCTGGAAATGCAGGTGCAAGTAAAGGGCATATCCTGTCATGGCTCGGCTCCCGAACGTGGAGATAACGCCATTTACAAGATATCCCGTATTGCGCTTGAGATAGAGAAATTGCATGAGCGGCTTCGGGTCGACGATTTTTTGGGGAAAGGTTCGGTCTGTGTGACCGAAGTATATTTCACGGGACCATCGCAGTGTGCTGTGCCGGATAGTGCCCGCATCCATCTGGACCGTCGTCTGACCTGGGGGGAGACCGAAGAGAGCGCCATCGCCGAAGTAAAAGAGGCTTGTGAGTTGGCCGGTCATCCGGAAGCCGAGATTGAAGTGCTGAGCTATGCAGAACAAGCTTATACAGGGCTCGTCTATCCCACCAAAAAGTATTATCCCACTTGGGTTACTCCTTCGGATTCTGCTTGGTTAAAAGTAGCTCAGGCGGCTTATGAAAAGACCCTATCCCGCAGCCCCAAAATTGATAAATGGACCTTTTCCACCAATGGTGTGGTGATATCCGGGATGCATCATATCCCTTGCCTCGGGTTGGGGCCGGGAAATGAGGTATTCGCCCATGCGCCTAATGAGGCGACTCCGATTAAACATCTAACAGAAGCTGCGGCGTTTTATGCAGCTTTAATCAACGAACTAAAGCTATGAACTATTTCAGTCACTATCGCTGTACCCAATGCGGTCATGAATATGACCCCGCTGAACTAAGATATCTCTGCCCTTTGTGCAGCAAGGATTACAAGGCGGGAAGGCCTTTGCCCGGCATCCTGGAATGTGTCTTTGATTACTCCCAGATTGCCAAAGCCTGGCATAAGTATGGTGTGGCTTTTCCGGATGCCAGTCCCACTCAGAAAATGGAGGAACTCTGCGAGCTATTCAGCCCGGTGAGTAAAGAATACTACCCCAATTTGCCCGTAGGGAATACTCCCCTGATCTGTAGCCAGTCTCTGGTGGGCGAAACCCTGTTTCTCAAGTTTGATGGTCTTTGCCCCAGCGGTTCCTACAAGGATCGCGCCTCCCAGCTTGTGGTGGCAGAGGCTAAGCGGCTGGGGATAAAGGAGATAGTAACAGCATCAACGGGTAATGCCGCCTCTTCACTTGCCGCTTTATGCGCAGCTACCGGGATCAAAGCCGTGATCTTTACCCCCGCCTCAGCTCCGGAAGCCAAGCTGGTGCAGATCAAAATTCATGGCGCCGAGCTGAACCTGGTAGAGGGAAGTTATGACGAGGCCTATGCGGCAGCCTTAGAATATTCTGCCCACCATGAGTGTCTCAACCGAAATACAGCCTACCATCCCTTTACGATAGAGGGGAAGAAGACTGGGGGTTTGGAACTCTATGCGCAAATGGGTCAGGTGCCCGAAGTGATCTTTATCCCTACCGGAGATGGGGTTATTTTGAGTGGGATCGCCAAGGCCTTTTATGATCTCAAAGAAGCTGGAATTACGCAAAGCCTGCCGGTCTTAGTAGCAGCGCAAGCCGCCAGTTCGGATGCCATAACCAGCTATTGGGAAAGTGGAGTTTATCATGATGCCCTCCAGCCGCATACGGTAGCGGATTCGATCTCGGTAAAGACTCCGGCAGCAGCACACTTGGCCGTAAAAGTGCTCAAGAATAGCGCAGGTATGGGAGTTCGGGTGAGCGATGAGGAAATCCTGGCGGCGCAAAAAATGCTGGCATCACGGACAGGTATCTTTTGTGAACCCTCCAGTGCTGCAACTTTGGCAGCTTATTTTCGGACCCGGGAGCAAGCCTGGATCAAAGATCGGGCCAGGGTCGTTCTGATGCTTACCGGGCATGGCTTAAAAGATATTAAGGCGGTGAGTTTTGATGAATAATATTGGCTACTATGACTTTCACGTGCATATCGGAGAGCAAATTTCCGGGCACACCCTAAAAGATGATTTTGCCGAGCTGAAAAGCCTGTGTGAGCGGCCTCCGGAGCAGGATAATCCTCCGCTTTTGGGCCTTGGAGCTTTTGTCACTGAAGTGGCCCAGGAAAAGCTCCAGGATACCTATCAGAGGATGAAAGACAAGGCGGAACGGGATTTTGGAAAACCCGTCCACTGGCATATTACACCTACACAATCAAAATGCAAAGACATCTATCCCCTCCTGCAAGCCGGATGTGATCTCAAGCTTTATACCACCTACCGGCAGGCGGGGCTGTATAGCAGTTATGAGGATATTGAGCACTGGATGATGGATTTGCAGGATCTCAAAACCAGAATCTTGGTGCATTGCGAGGATGATCTCATCGTGCAGGGTTGCTCCGCGCAAAAGGAATTTCGCCATCCCTTTGATCATACTTTCCGGCGCCCGGAGATCGCCGAAAACAAGGCAGTGGGGATCGTCCTTGATCTGGCGGTGAAGCACAAGCATCCGGTGCATATCGTTCACGTCTCCAGTCCTACTTCGGCTTTACTTATCAAGGAGGCAAAAATGAGCTTCCCCGATATCAGCTGTGAAACTGCGCCCCATTATCTGCTGTATAATGAAGAACGCCTTCGCGAGCCCGATGCGCACCGATATCTCTGCACCCCTCCTTATCGTAAAGAAAGCTCCCGCGGCATGCTGGTCGAGCTTTTACAAGAGGGAATTTTTGACATCCTCGCCAGCGATCATTGCAATTTTCCCGAGGAGCTAAAAGATAACTACAAAAATAAGTTAGACCAAATACCACAAGGAATACCAGGGATTAGTTCTTTATATACAGCAGTGTATAGTGCTCTGGTAAAAACCGGTAAAATCAGTTTGGAACAGCTCGATCGCTTGCTGCGCATCAAGCCTGCCGAATTGATGCATATCCAAGGATAGATGATGAGTAAAGCTTTTCGTAATGACGCCATAGCAAAAGTAACGGGACGGGCAAAATATACCGATGATTACTCAATGCCGCAGATGCTGCATGCCGCACCCTTGCATGCGGAAGTAGCCAGTGCGCGCCTCGAGGAGATCGATTTCTCGCAAGCCCTCAAACAAGAAGGAGTGGTCACCGTAATCACCGCAAAGGATATTCCGGGCAATATCAAGTTTGGTCAGATCATTCCGGATTATCCCACTTTAGTCCAAAACCGCATCCGCACAACCGGTGATGTCTTGGCTCTGGTCGTGGCCAAAACCAGGGCTCAGGCTATAGCAGCGTTGCCATATATCAAGGTGCATTGGCAAGATCTGCCGCCGGTATTTGATCCCGAAGAGGCTATGAAACAAGCAACTGCCTTGATCAATCCCGAACACGGATCCAACATCTGCAATTATCACCGAATTCGCACCGGTGATATCCAAAAGGGCGAGGAAGAAGCAGACTTGGTCATAGCAGAGACTTTTTCTACCTCGCGGGTAGAGCATGCTTATTTGGAACCGGAAGCAGCGCTGGCCCATCTGCGACCGGATGGAGTAATGGAAGTCATTGGCAGCATGCAACACCCCTTTAGTACCCGCAGATTTGTAGCTTCCACCTTGGGCTTTGAACTCAAGGATGTGGAGGTCAAAAGCGTTCCCATGGGAGGAGGCTTTGGCGGCAAGGATGATACAGCGGCATTAGTTTGCGCCAGAGCGGCTCTGTGTGCCTATCTCACCAAGCAGCCAGTAAAGCTGACCTACAGCCGTGAGCTGAGCATGAGAGAGAGCTATAAACGCCATCCCTATAAGATGCAGTATCGCATGGGAGTAAAGCAAAATGGCAAAATCACCTTTGTAAAAGTACGGATGGTGGCAGATAGTGGGGCTTATTGCAGCGTAACACCTTGGGTGACCTGGCGCTCCACCGTGCAATGCTGCGGTTGTTACGAGGTGCCCAATGTGCATGCGGATATCTATGGAGTATATACCAATAATATCTTTACCGGAGCCTTCCGTGGCTTTGGTTCGCCGCAGGTGAATTGGGCTATCGAGCAGTTGGTAGAAATAGCGGCCGAGAAACTGGGCATGAGTGAGCTGGAATTTCGTCGTCAAAATATGGTGAAACAGGGCTCCATCACCATTACCAAACAAAAGTTGGATACGCATAAGGTCTCTTTGCAAGAGGTGATGGACCAGGTGCTCACTCAGATCGATTATGAAAAGAAGAAGAAGCAATGCAGTTATGGCGATCCCGAGCAGGACCGCTGGTATGGCATAGGCTTCGCGATCTCATATCGTGGCATGAGTCTGGGTGCCGAGGGAGCAGATTTTAACAGCGCTATTATCAATGTGCAAGCGGATGGTTCGGTGCTGCTGGAAACAGGGGTGCACGAAAATGGACAAGGCTCCGAAAGCGCAATGATCCTGATCGCCGCAGAAGAGTTGGGCTTAGAAGTAGATAGAATCCGCTATCGCATGCCATCCACTTCCAATATTCCCGATGGAGGTTCTACGGTGGCCTCCCGAGGAACTCTTTTGGGTGGCGGAGCAACGACTAATGCAGCCAGAATCCTGAAGCAGATTATTGCCGAGGCCTTAAAAGAAGAATATAGCCTTACGGCAGATCGCTTTGCGCGGGGCTGCATCTACGCTCAAGACGGACAAAAGATTTGTACTTGGGATGAAGCCATCAAGCTATGCTATGCCAAGCAGATTTATCCTTATGCCTTTGGAGTATTTCAAACGCCACGCGTGAGCTGGGATGAAGAGACGGGTCATGGCAATGCCTATTTTACCTGGGTCTATGGCTGTCAAGCAGTGGAGCTGGAGGTAGACAGAAAAAGCGGGAAGATTACGCTCCTGAATATGGTAGCCGCACACGATGTGGGCAAAGCCATCAATCCCGCCATGATCAAGGGTCAGTTTTACGGTGGCATGGCGATGGGGGCCGGTTATGGCCTATGGGAAGAATTCCCCCTCAAAGAAGGTGCTGCTGTAGTGACAAACTATCATCAATACCGGGTAATGCGGGCTACTGATCTGCCGGAAATGACAGCCCTCATCGTGGAACACCCTGATCCTACTTCCCCTTCTCAAGCCAAGGGCGTCGGCGAGCCTGCTCTGGAGATTACCGCTCCGGCTATTGCCAATGCTATCTATCGGGCTACCGGCATCCGCTTTGTGGATCAACCTATCAAAATTAAGGAGAAGGGCGCATGATTACGGTAAATAATAAGGTCTATGAGAGTTATGATAGTAAGAGAAACCTTGCCGAGTGGCTTCGGGAAGAGCTGTATCTTACCGGAACCAAGATCGGTTGCGGCATCGGTGTCTGCGGTTCCTGCACGATATTGGTGGAGGGAGAAGCCAAACGCAGTTGCTTGCTAAAGCTTGAGAACGTAGAAGGCAAGAGCATCACCACCATCGAGGGCCTCAGTGCAGCAGATGGAACTTTGCACCCTTTACAACAAGCCTTTGTAGATGCAGGAGCCATTCAGTGTGGTTTTTGCACTCCAGGCATGGTACTTTCCGCTCTGGCCTTGCTACTCAAGAATCACCATCCTACGCGCCGTGAAATCCGGCAAGCTCTACAAGGTAATATCTGCCGCTGTACCGGATATCAGCAAATCGTTGATGCGGTTGAGCGGGCTGCCAAGATAATGTATCCCAGAACGATAACTAACGATACCAAATGATCAAAACCAGAGGTTATGCTAATGAATGAAATCTATAACCGGCTACAAGAACTGGAAAAGCTAAGCAGTAATCTGTATAACAA
Source organism: Candidatus Cloacimonadota bacterium (assembly GCA_029982875.1). Taxonomy (GTDB): domain Bacteria; phylum Cloacimonadota; class Cloacimonadia; order Cloacimonadales; family Cloacimonadaceae; genus UBA5456. Next base: position 23,977 of record JARRCD010000018.1, read on the forward strand.
GGATTTTCTGCTAACCTGGGAAAATAGCGTTGATAATCTCAAGGCTGTAATGCTGATAGCTGAAATCCTGCAAATGCTGCATACGCAGAAGAAAGTCTGGCGTATCTTTGACTATGGATTGGCGATCTCCATCTTTCGGGATAACAGTACGCGTACCCGCTTTAGCTTTGCCTCGGCGGTCAATGGCCTGGGGCTGGGCTTAGCGGAATTGGACGAGTTTAAGTCTCAGATTGCGCATGGCGAAACTGTC
>JARRCD010000019.1 GCA_029982875.1 Candidatus Cloacimonadota bacterium
AGGTTGACGAAAAAGTGGGCGAAACGCCTAACTATCTACCCCAAGGGCAGAATTGACCAGCCTGAGTTCCAGAGAAACGGCATTTTAGATAGCATACCAATTGATTGCCAATACATTGCGAGTCCCGTAGGGACGCAGATAGAATCCCGATACCCGAAATAACCACCCTGAGTTCCAGATGAACGGCATATCAGATCTTGTCCATAATGCAGATCAATATACCGTGTCGCTGGCATTCGGGGATGATGTGGGCGCCTTGCGTGATACTATCTAAAATACCGTCACGATGGGACTCGGGGATAACCCATAACGGATAACCTCTCCTTTATAAAAAAATCTGTGAAATCCGTGTAATCTGTGTGAGACCTTCGCTGTATGTAAAACGCATAACGCATAACGCATAACGGATAACCTCTCCTTTATAAAAAAATCTGTGAAATCCGTGTAATCTGTGTGAGACCTTCGCTGTGTGTATCACGCAAAACGCTTGCTATCTGAAAAGCCGACCTGTTTTTCTCAAAGAAAGCTAAGCTTCGCAGCAATTTTTGATTGACAGAATACATCTTTTCTTTTATATAGGAGAAAATAAATTGGGGAGAATTGCATGGACGAAGAACAAGTAAAAAAACTCAGTTTTGAAGAGTCTTTGAAAGCTCTGGAAGATACCGTTGAGCGGCTTACCGATAGTTCTACTACTCTGGATGAGACCCTGCTGCTCTACAGCCAGGGAGTGCAATATTTGAAGCACTGCCAGGCCAAGCTTAGCGAAGTAGAAGCCAAGATCAAGCTTATCAGTGAGGGGTTGCCCCCGCGTTCTTCTGGCAGTGAAGCCACTACCGCAGAGGAGGAAGACGATGGATCCTAATGTGCTCCTAAAAAAGGATATGAAGGAAAAGCAGGAATTGGTAAACATCATTCTGGACCGCTATTTACCGCGCAAAGACGAGTATCCCAAGGAGTTACATAAGGCCTTGCGCTATAGCATCTTTGCCGGAGGAAAGCGGCTTCGTCCCTATCTTACGATCTTAGCATATCAATTATACAAAGATAAGGCTGAGGTGATTACTCCGATTGCCGCCGCCATTGAAATGGTGCATACCTACACCCTGATCCACGACGATTTGCCAGATCTTGATGATGATGATTACCGGCGGGGGAAAAAGTCCTGTCACACAGTTTTTGGTGAAGGGATTGCGCTGCTGGCGGGAGATTCACTCTTGATTAATTCTTTTGAATTGATTAGTTATGCTGAGCTCAGTGACAGTCTCAAGGTGCAATTTGTGCGTGAATTGGCGCATGAAAGTGGCATCAAAGGGCTGATCAGTGGGCAGATGCTGGATATCGAATCGGAAGGCAAAAAAATTGATAAGAAAACGCTTAACTATATTCACTCCAATAAAACAGCGCGGCTCATCAATATCAGTCTCCGGTTTGGGGCTCTGGCCGCCAAGGCTCCGGCAAAGGAATTGAAAGTTATTGAGGATTACGGCACCAAGCTCGGAATGGTCTATCAGATCGTGGATGATTTGCTGGATATTGAAGGTTCTCAAGCCAACATGGGTAAGAGCATTGGCAAGGATGAGATTCAAGGCAAGGCGACCTTCCCCTCCGTGTATGGAATCGAAACCAGCCGCGAGATGGCCATTGATCTTACCGAGCAGGCCAAGCAGCGCATAGCCACTTTAGGAGACCGAAGCATCAAGCTGCGCATCCTGGCAGACTATATGCTGAACCGCAAATCATGAAAATTGAGTATCAGAAATTACACGCGGAAGCCGTGCCGCCCCAAAGGATGAGCAAGTATGCTGCGGGCTATGATCTCTTTGCTTGTCTGGAAGAGGAAATCCTGCTCAAGCCACAACAGCGGATCGCGGTGCCTACCGGGATTGCCCTGGCAATTCCAGTGGGATATGAAGCGCAGGTCCGTCCCCGCAGCGGTTTGGCTTTGAACTTAGGGATGGGCATCCTCAATGCCCCCGGCACCATCGATAGCGATTTTCGCGGCGAGATCAAGGTAATCTTGATCAATCTGGGCAATCAGCAGCTCACCATCAGTCCGCAGATGAGGATAGCACAAATAATCTTTAGCAAGGTGGAAACCGCAGATTTTGTCCTTAGCGAAAGCCTGGAAGCCACAGAGCGCGGCGCAGGTGGCTTGGGGCATAGCGGACACTGAACAGGAGCAGATAATGCAAGACATCATCCGCAAGATAAAGGAACTTAAAAGCCAGAAAAATGCTTTACTCCTGGCGCATAATTATCAGGATATTGAGATTCAGGATCTGGCAGATTATCGGGGGGATTCCCTGCAATTGGCGATGCTTTCGGCTCAGCTGAAAAGCCCACTCATCATATTTTGCGGGGTGCAGTTTATGGCAGAAACCGCAGCCATTATCAATCCTCATTCCAAGGTGATTCTGCCGGTAAAAGATGCCGGCTGCCCTATGGCAGATATGATCGATAGCGCCCAACTCCGGGAGTTTAAAAAGATCTATCCCAACAGCAGCGTGGTATGTTATGTAAATAGCACTGTGGAGGTGAAAGCGGAGAGCGATATCTGCTGCACTTCATCAAACGCCGTGCAAGTACTGCAGAGCATTCCTGAGGACAAAACCATACTCTTTGTGCCAGACCGCAATCTGGGAAATTGGGCTGCCAAGCAAAGCGGGCGTAAAGTGATCACCTGGGATGGCTTTTGCCCTACGCATCAGTGGGGTTTTAGCCCGGAAGATATTAGCAAGCTGCGCAAAAAGTATCCCCACCACACCCTCTTGGCACATCCGGAATGTGATCCGGCCATAGTGGAACAAGCAGACGAAGTAATGAGTACGGGGGGAATGATGAAATATGTGGAGGCAAACGACAATGTTATCATCGCCACCGAAAATGGGATGACAAACTATCTGAAGCATATTTATCCGCAGAAGAGCATTATTTCGCTTTCGCCCAAAGCGGTTTGCCCAAACATGAGAAAGACTCATTTGCAGGATGTCTTGACCGCCCTCGAAAATGAACAGCATGAGATAATTGTGGACGAGGAGATAGCCAGACGCGCAAAGATCAGCATTGATCGCATGCTTGAGCTTTCCTGAAGGTATTTGCACTTGGCAAACTATCGGGAGATAAGCCTGCCCTTTGCCGGCAAAAGCATCCGGCAGGATGTTTCGGCGCAGGGGGTATCTTTGGCCGCACAATTACTTTACAATGCAGCCGTTGCTGCAGTGAAGGATGAGACTCTGCGGATGTTGGAGCTGGGGTGTGGCTGTGGGATAGTAAGCATTATGTGCGCTCTCTCGCGGCCTGCCTGGCAGATCACCGGCATCGATATCCAGCCTCACTTGATCACCTTAGCGAGAGCAAATGCGGCGGCCTGTGCAGTGGAGAGCAGATTTGAGCAAGGCGATATCCTCAATTGGCAAGGAGAATATGATCTAATCCTCGCCAATCCGCCCTGGCAAAAAGCCGGCCACGGAATCTTGAGCGCCAAACAGAGCAGAAGACTCAGCCGCGTTGAGCTTGCCTGCACTTTACCGGATGTAATTCAAGCTCTCAAGCGCTGCCTCGCACCTACCGGCCTGGCTATTTTGATTTACCCTCTCATGCGCGCTCAAGAACTCAACGCAGAAATTGATAATACTTTTCTTGACATAATCAGACAAGACAGACATCTTGGTAAAAAACCCTATATCACTACTTTAATTAAGATACAGGAATAAATTATGAATACAAGATTTTATCTCGTCATAATACTCATGCTGCTGCTTTTTAGCGCCTGGACCTATCTGGCCCATGAAGACAGTATTCGAGAATCCAAGTATTATGAAGAATTGAGTGCATTACCCGTCTATGCCTATGTGGCAGATACCACTCAGGTAGCTTATCTATTAGACGACTTACAGGCCGTTCCCGAGCTGGCAGAGCTAAAGCATGAAACGGGATTTCAAGCAGCCTTGGAACTGATCAGCTCCTATGATTTGCCTTTGGATGACAATATGATCGCAGATTACAGCTTCCCGGATCTGATAACTATCACCTTCCAGCCTACTGCTGGTAGCATCCAGGCTAAGGAGCAAGTTATCAGGATCCTGCAAAAGCAGCTCCAGCCGGAGGATATTGATAGCCAGGAAGGTGCCTGCGCTAAAATTATCAAGCGTCTGGAAGAATTCAAAATCCGCCGGCTGTTGTATCTGATCTTTATCGCTTTTACCATTTTGATCCTCTTCATCAACACCCGTATGGACTATGAAATGCAAAGATCCATCAAAGAAAAATACAAGGTGCGGGGAGCAGTGGATCAATTACGCTTCAAAAGTGCGCGAGCCCTACGCACTTTATTGATGCTAATTCTGCCTTCAGCCTTGGTAATAGCTGCCTATTATGCCGGCAGTTATGCCGAATTGTGGCAGTTCAGGCCGATCTGGGATACCTTTGGCACAATGGTGGGAGTAAGTGTCTTGGCGAGCTTGATTCTTGTTTTTCGGCTCAAAAGTCTGGATCAGGCGATGGTGTTTGCGGAGGTGGAGCAAGAACAACAAACTGTGCCAGAAAAGGATCTGAACGATGCGTAAATGTATTCCCAATATACTCACCGTTCTGCGTTTTTTGATAGTCCCGCTGTTGCTCTACGCAATGTTTATCTATGACCAGGAGGGTCAGGCTCTGTATAGCCTGTTCTTCTTTGTTTTGGCCTCGCTTACAGATTATGTGGATGGAGCCCTGGCCCGGGCTTGGAATGTGGTAAGCGATTTTGGCAAGATCATGGACCCTTTGGCGGATAAGCTTCTGGTGCTTTCGGCTTTGGCAGGATTGTGCTGGCTGCCCCCTTATCGTCTGGGATGGCTTATCTTTACCATAATCTTTATCCGGGAAGCGGGGATCAGCATCCTGCGGGAAGTACAGCACAAACGCGGAATCGTGGTGGCGGCGTCCTATCTGGGTAAGGTCAAGACGGTAATGCAGATGTTTGGGATCATCTTTGCTTTGGCAGCTTGGGCTTTTTTACCGGCTGTCAGTCCCGCACTTCGCATCGGAGTAAAGATCTGGTTTTGGATCGTAGTCCTTATTACGCTGTTCAGCGGTTTTAACTATCTAAAAGCTTTATTCTTACGGGAGGACCGATGAATAAGATTATCCTTTGGGCACTATGTGCCACCCTGCTCTTTGCCTGCAGTTCCAGCGACAAAGAAGCTGCCCGTTACACCAAGTATGACGATGTAATTTCCAATGGCAAGCCTTTGGCTATGGGAGATGAGAAAGATGTCTACCTTTTCTGTGACAAAGAGAATTGGGCAGCGCTCAAACCCTTTATCCAAAGCAGTATCGAACGCGAATTTATCTTAGTCTATCCGGAAAAGTATTTTACTCTCATTCCCAAAGATATCTCCGAGCTGGATGAATATTTCAATTATCGGAATCTGCTGTTTATTGGGGATTTGGAGAGCGGAGGCCGGGTGTCCCAACACATGATCGAGAGCCTGGCTCCGGAATTTATCACCCGCGTACGCCAAAGCGGCGGAGATCTCTTTATCGCCAAAAATCATGCCAGCCGGGATCAATTGACCTTGTATCTCCTGGGCTCCAGCCCGCTGAATCTGGAAAAGATCGGCGCAATCCAGAGCGATAAGATCTTTGAGCTTTTGCTGCGTCGCTTTACACAGCGGCAAGGATATCAGACCTATCAGCAGCCGGTGATTCCGGATTCCTTTTTTGAGACCTATCCCTTTAGTCTCAAAATCCCAAATAATTACACCCTTTATTCAAATGACAAAGAGGGGAGATTCTTGTCCTTTATCTACCGCGCCCGCGCCCAAAATAGGGAGATTCCGGATAAATATGTCAATGTATATTATGAGGATATGCCCGAAAATAAAATCGATCATGAGTGGTTGATAACCAAGCGCCAAATGCTGGGAGAGAAATACTTTGAAGGCGACGTCTTTGATGAGGATTTGATTCGCAAAGAGCGCACCAAGCTTGCCGGTCACGATGCCTGGCGCATTGTGGGAGCTTGGCAAAATGAGAAACATCTGATTGGCGGAGCTTTTCAATCCTATGCCTTCTGGCATGAAGGACGTGCCTATATCGTGGATAATATCGTGTATTTCCCGGCAGGGAACAAGCTGCCCATCCTGGCAGAGCTCTACGTGATCTCTTCCAGCATCGAGCTCAAATAAAGGCCTGAATGCGTAAGATTCTGCCCTTTCTCATCGCAATCCTGCTTTTATCTGCCTGTGCCAGTGTGCCGCCCGCGCCATCTCCACCGGTATCTCCGCAGGTAAAAGACCTGCCGGATAACTCAAACCCCAATCTGGCCTCTTTGTACTATTTTATGGTTGGATCCTATCTGAGATATGAGGGTGCATACAAGATGGCAGATCAGGTCTTTGCTCTGGCTTTAGAGCAGGATCCGGCAAGTTTCCAGATTCGCAAAGCATTCTTCAACAATGCCGCTCTGCGCTATCTTGTGCACCAGGATCAGGAAGCCGAGCAAAGACTTAAGGACATCCTTGCCATCGCCAAAAAGTCTTACACTTTTGACGAAGAGATGCTGCAAGTGGCATATACCTGCTATGAAGTTTTGGATGATATCCAAGGGATGCAATGGGCTGTAGAGCGCTTGTTGCGGGATTATCCCACTCCCCGGGTGTATATAATGCAATATTTATGCCAAGCGAAAGCGAGCGCGAAGCCAGATTCCGCACTCTTGGAAAAAGCGCTGCAACAACCCCATGTCAACGACGAGATCAAGCTCCTGGCCGCCGCTCAATATAGCGAGACCAATCCGGATCGGGCTATTGAAATCCTGCTGGAGACAGAGCGCAATTCCAGGGCCGAAACTTTGCTTTTGAGCCTCTATGTCGAGCAAGAGGATATTTCGGCGCTGCGGACTCATTTTGACAGCTATCACTATCCGGAAGATAAGGCAAAAATCTCCGCATACCTTAGCTGTTTGCTGCAAAATGCTTTGTACGATTTAGCGGCAGAGCATAGTGCTGAGATTATCGCCAGCGAAGACATGGATTTGATCAAAGAGCTTGCCCTGATAGCTTATTATGCGCATGATAGCAAGACTCAGCAGGATATTGCAAGCTATCTGCAAAATAAAATCCCTACACCCGAGTCTGACGGAGAAATCGCCGCTATTTTACTGTTCCACTCGCTCCTCAACCCGGATTTTGACATGGCTGATTGGGCTGCAGATAAAATCTATCAAAGCTCTGACCTGGATAACATCCTCTATTATACTGTCCTGCAAAAACAATATAGGGACGACATAAGCAATGATTTTGTCAATGCTTTTGGGGACCTGCACCAAAAAATCCTTACTACCTTGCCGCCCTCTGTAGTGAAAGACTATCTGGTAGAACAGTCCGGCTATATGGCGCAAAAAGCCCAGAGTGACTCCACCGGCGCCTTGAACCTGGCCCGGCACCTGATCCAAAAAGGTTATGGCTCGCATAAGGAATTCTTGCTCCTGATCCAGTATTATCTGTCTGCAGGAAAAGAGGAAGAGAAGATTGCTATTATGCGGGAGTATTACAGCCGGTATCCCGATAATGCAACCATCAAAAACGATCTGGGTTATACCCTGCTCTCATATCCAGAGCATTGGGAAGAAGCCGAACAGCTGATCAGAGCAGCAGTGAAAGCAGAACCGAATAACGTGAACTTCCTTGATTCCCTGGCCTGGCTGCATTATCTGAAAGCAGAATATCAAGAGGCTAAAAGCTATCTGCCGTCACTCATCCAGAGCGATGAGACAAATGCAGAATTGCTCTATCATGCGGCGATGATATCTTTGGCTAATGGGGAAAGGAGCGCAGCTATCAAGTATCTGGAACAGGGACTGGAAAGCCAGGACCCCAGCGGGTTTCACGATAAGATCAAGCTTCAACTCAAGCTACTGAAAAGTGAATCAAGATGATCAAAATTCAAGGTTTATGCTGCGGATATCAGCATACCGAGATCTTGCACAATATCGATCTGGAGCTTCCGGCAGAAGGATTTACCGCCCTTTTAGGACCAAATGGCGCCGGCAAATCTACTCTGCTTTTTGCGCTGCTGGGATATTTGAAGGCCACCCAGGGACGCATTTTGATCCATGATAAGGACCTCAATTCCTACAGCAAAGCTGAATTAGCAAAGATTATCGCCTATATCCCCCAAGAAATCCACAGTGAGTTCGATTATCGCGTCACAGATACCGTCTTGATGGGAAGATACCCCTTTATCGGCTTGCTCAAGTCCTACACTGATGAGGATTATCAAGTAGTGCAAGAAACTCTGAAGCAACTCGATCTGCTTCCTTTTAAGGACCGCTTTCTGGGGCAATTAAGCGGAGGTGAAAAACAACGCGTTTACATTGCCCGGGCCCTGGTGCAGGAAACTCCATACATCTTTTTGGATGAAAGCCTTTCCCAATTGGACATCAATTACCAGCTCGAAATTATGCGCCGCCTGAAGAAGATCAGCCTCGAACAGCATAAGGGGATTTTACTAATCTCTCACAATCTCAATCTCTCGGCAAATTATGCTGACCGTCTGCTCTTCTTGAAAGCCGGACGCATCTTAAACAGCGGAACCCCTAATGAATTGATGCAAGACAAGTATCTCAGTGAACTCTTCTCTGTGCCTCTCTCCACCAGCTTAAACCCCCTTACCAAAACTTACAATATCATCTATCCCTGAGCAAGACCCGAAATAGGTCTAAGTAGACCTGCCGCTGATAGTAATCCTGCTGGGTTTGTTGATCTGCCCGGGAAAAAGCAGCATCACCAGGTAGGCCGCGATACCATATCCGCTGCCTCAAAGCAGCCTTGGGCAAAGACTGGGAACCCTGTAAAATCTGCCGACGCTGAGCAGAATCTTATCCGCTGCTTGCCTGAGGTGTGTAAATAGCTAAGACCAATCCGCTTGCCAGCTTGATCTCGATCTCATCCGCCCCAAAAATGTTGCTGATGCCGCGACTTTGATGTTGCAGGAGGCATAGCTTGTTCAGGGGATATTGCAAAGCTGTGGAGCCGGCAAAACGACTCTCTTGAGAGTAGGATATAAGCGAGAGCAGATCCCCTTTTTGTCCTGTTATCCGGGTATTTTGATGCAGGAAAAAGAAGCGCTGATATTCGTTTTCAATATAGCTATCCACTCCCATCCGGTGGAGTTTGATGAGATTTTGGATAAGGGCAGCGCTATGATCAAATCTCCCTTGCATATCGTTTAAGATCACAATCTTGTTATAGTTTTGCTCCAGGCACCAATTTAAGGCTAATTCCGTATCAGTCTCGTTTTTTTCGGCCGGATGCCGTTTGAGGGGAGTTTCCGCATATTGGGATAGCACTGAAGCTGATACCGAATCCAGATCTCCAATGATGGCAGCAGGCTGCAAGCCTAAGCTGTGAACCCATTCCAAGCCCTTATCCACTGCAATGACATCACCGCAAATATTAGAATACCCGGAAAGTATCTGCGCCGGCGCATGATTTGTAATCAGCCAGGCTGAATTTTTAGCGGAGGGCATATTGCTCGGTGCGGTTGAGAAACTTTGCCGGATTCAGCGTGCGTTGGTTATAATGCACCTCATAATGCAGATGTGGACCTGTGGAAAGCCCGGAATTTCCCATCAGCGCAATAATCTGCCCCTTGGAGACCTTATCCCCCTTTTGTACCCGGTATGAGTAGAGATGGGCATAAAGACTTTCGTAGCCATTGCCGTGCTCTATCACAATGCGGCGACCATAACCTTTGACATAGGCTGCTTTTTTCACCACTCCCGCCGCAGTAGCGTAGACCGGAGTCCCGGTAGTATTTGAGATATCGATCCCATAATGAAAATCCAAGTGCTTGGTAATTGGATGGATGCGTGAGCCCCAGGTATCCGAGATCCGGCCAAAACTGGGATAGATGCCGGGGATATCTCCGCTGAGTTCCAAAAGTGCCAGATCTGCGAGCGTATCGCTGGGAAACTTGGGTTCCATAAAGGCCAGGATATCCGAAAGCTTTTGCTCAAGATCTTCCATCTGCAGCTTCAATTCCTGATCTCGGGGATAACCGGAAAACTCGATCGCACCACCACGGCTGTATGGTATATCCCTTTTACTCTTGGGTTTGAATCCCAGAGAATCCAGCATATTATAGATCGAATCCACCACCGTGATATATTGATCCACCCTATTTCGCAACAGGTGGTTTTCCTCTTCCAGCGCCTGGATCCGGGCTGTTGCGGCTCTGCGGCCATAATGGGCACCCCCCAATCCTGCTCCTATTACCACCAGCAAGATGAGCAAGATATACGAAAACCAAGGCGTTTTTTTTCTTGGCTCCAGCTCTCCCAATCTGAGTGATTCAGGATTACGCAAGGTGTTATTTTCTTTTTCTTTCTTTCTTTTCATAGCTTTACTCATATTGTGCAATTTCTATGCCATCAACGCTTTTTATATCTGGATCAGGATCATGATCTGTAGCCCAAGCCATAGTACAAAAGCCAAATCCCACAGACAAAACTGGTAATCATGCAAACTGCTGCTGGCTCCACTGCTGCGAAAACCTCTGAGCTCCAAAGCAATGGCCTGCCTCCCGCTCTTGAGGATGATCTCCGCCACGGTGGATAGTGCCAGTATCCGGTAAATAGTAAGCTTTTGCTTCAGTTTCAGTTTTTTTAGCTCGAGACCTCTATCCTGTAATTCTACCTTTTGCTGCCTAAATTGCTTACTTAGCTCCGGAATCAAGTGCGCCATATAGGATACCATAAAAGAGAGCTCCTCCGGAAGCCGGACCTTGCGAAAAGCAGCCCGATAACTGCAAAAATCCAACTTACTCAGGCTGCTGGCACAAAGGTAGATGATCATGAGTCTCAGGCTTAACATCGCAGTATAGATCAGCGCTGCCTCGTGCACATGAAAATAACCCAGTGTGAATAGGACCCTGCCCCCTTGCCGAAATAGCAATTGAATCACGGCCAGCGAGATCAACAGCCAAATAATCTTCTTCAAGCCAGATAGACGCTGAAAAAGGGCTGAGGCACCCTCCCGAAAATCTATCAGCCAAGCTAAGATGAAGATCATCAGTAGCTGCAGCGGGTCTTTCAGAGCAATGGCCATGCTGCTGTAAAACACGCATAAGAGGATATAACTTAGCGGATGCAAGCGCCGCTTTAACAAGGTTTTGCCCTCCCCAGGTCAAGCACGTGATCAAAATTGATATGGGGATGATAGTGGCTTACCAGGAGCAATCCCCGCCAGTTGGCCAGTTCCTGACTCAGGATCTGGCGCCGCCTGTGGTCCAAAGCGGGATAGGGTTCATCCAGGATCAGGTAACGCTGCTTATGCTGCAGCGCAATAGCCAGCATATAGGCTTGTTTGCTGCCTTGCGAAAGTTCCCGTAACGGCAGCTCCCAATAGCCTGGGGGAAAATCCTCAATCAGGGGATGACTTTTCAGCTCGTATGTATCCAAGCCCGCCATCTGCCACAGCTCTAAATCCTGTGCCAGATTGAGCCCTAAAATCCGGCTCTGAGCCTCTTGGGGCAGATAAAAGTAGGCGGAAGAGGGAGGTGCAGAGATAGCTTGAGATTCCGGTTTCAGCTTCCCGCAAAGGAGTTTGACCAAAGTGCTTTTCCCCGAGCCGTTCTCTCCTTGTATCAGCCAGTTCTCAGTTGGGGACAGCACCAGCGTCAAGTTTGTAAATAGCGGTTCCCGATGAGGATAGGAAAAGCAAAGCTGATCAACTTGAAACATCTATCTATCCAAATTGATCTGCTGATCACTAAGCTGGATAAGCTGTTCATCGTGAGTAGCCAGGATAATGATCTGTGCATTTGCCTTGAGTCGCGTAAGCCAAGAGCAGAGCAGATTCAGGGATGCTGGAGAAAGTCCGCTTTCCGGCTCATCCAGCAAGAGGATAGGGTTTTGCATAGCAAGGCAGATGGCAAAAAGCAATAGTCTTTGCTCGCCCCCGCTAAGGCTCTGTGGGTCTTGATTTAACAAGCCTTCCAGCTTAAACTCTACCACCGCCGCTGTAATTCTTTGCCTGATCTTCTCTGGCGGTAAGCCCATGTTTTCCAAAGCAAAGGCCAATTCCAGCTCGCAAGTGGGCAACAGCAGCTGCATGGCAGTATCGCTTAAACCAACGCTCATATAGCGATATATCTCACACAGCGGCAGCTCTCTCAGATTGGTCTCACCCAGCCAGATTGCTCCCTGCAGATCGGCCTTGATGCTTTGGGGAATAACCCCGCTTAAGGCATAAATCAGGCTGCTTTTACCCGAGGCATTTGCCCCGGTGATGGCGGTGATCTCACCAGGCTGGGCCACAAAGCTGAGCTTTTCCCAGAGTGCCCTATCCTGTTCCGGATAGCAGAGACTCAGCTCGCTTACCTCTAACTTAGGGAATGAGCTCGAAATCCTGAATTCCCTCAAAGATCATAGGTTCGGCCAGGGCATCTCCCAAAACCTGGATTTCTTCACCCTGCGCATAATTTAGCTTGACCTTCACCTCCGGGCTTAAATCCCACTCCAGAATCCGAGCCAGAGGGATCAAGGCGGAGATATGCTTTTCATGGATCAAAGCCACGGCATCACATTGCAAATAGATGATATCTTTCATCCACATCCCTCCAGGAATCTGGGGGCTTTTCAGGTTGTAAGACCCGCTTTCTGTTAGCTCCAAAACCGCCCCCGCGAGTTGAGCGGGATAGCTGAGATTCTGGGTAAGACCGTCCTTGCTATACAGCACAATCTCTTTACTGGGTTTTTCACTTAAAATAGAGATGAAATCGTCAAAGCGATATCCTTGCAGCCGCACAAAGGGTTGGGGATCTTTGATCAGCTTTTGACTGCCCATAAAAGCGCTAAACGGGATAAATCTCTTGGGCATCGCTATCTGCTTGTAATCCTCCAGGTGCACTTGTTTGAGATTCCGCACCCAATACTGACTTCTGAGATAGGGGAAGATCACGCGGAGCTGCTCTTGAGGGAAAATCTCATCGTCCTTACTATAAGCCAGCCAACAACTTAGAGTATCCCATTCCACCCGGTTAAAGCTCACTTCATAGCGGTCTGAAGAGACAAACTTGATCCGGGAATATTCGCCCAAATCCTGCTCTTGCAACCAGGTATCAAAGCGCATCCCCTTCCAGGTGCTGGTTTGGATTTCGCCATCAAGCTCCTTGGTGGTTGTGAATTCTTTCCCTTGTACTCTAAAGAAGGTCTCGTAGGGATATTCATGCGAAATCCCTTTGTTATCAACGATTACCAAAGCCATAAGCTGAGAGATCAGACTCAGGCTAAGAAGCACAAGTATTTTTCTCATATTATCCTCATTATTTTCAGACTTTTATAAATAGCATAGCTGAGATAACCCCCCACTATTCCGGAAGCGACCGAAAGCGCCGCTATCCCAATCAGGATGAGAGGAGGATGTGCAAAGATCAATATTGCGGCGCTCAATGCTCCGCTCATATTGGCCAAGGCGCAGAGCAGCAGATGCGCAAACAAGTGCTTTTTCCGCCCCAGCATCAAATAGAAGATATCCACCACAATCCCAGGCAGGGTGTAGGTGATCAGCGATATCGCACCCATATTCCCGGCAATGCCAAAGATCAATACACCAATAGCCTGTAAAACGCCAAATAACGTACCAGTATAGCTTTTATCCACTATCATCACAGCCAGTACTAACCACATCATGTAGAATCCCCCGGCAAACGAGCCTCCGGGTATGCTCAAAGGCGTGGATATCATTTTGGATAGAGGCCCAACCAAGGGTTTGATCGCTATCCCAATAGCGGCAAAGGCGGCAATCAGAATCAGATCCTGTACTTTAAAGCGCTTTAACATCTCAGACCAACCTGCTCTGCTCTCCACTTTCGTGATCCAGGAGAATCAATTCTATGCCTGCCTCCCGCAAGAGCTGGATGGCTAATTCATCCGGATAACTCTGCGCAACATACACCCGCTTGATCTCGGCATTGATGATCATCCGCGCACAGATGCTGCACGGCTGATGTGTGCAATACAATTCCGCATTTCTGGTGCTGCTGCCATTGATTGCAGCCTGAATGATCGCATTTTGCTCTGCATGCACTCCCCGGCAAAGCTCATGCTTCTCTCCGGACGGGATATGCTGTTGCGCTCTCAAACAACCCACTTCAGCGCAATGCGGACTGAGTTTGGGACTGCCGTTATAACCGGTAGAGATGAGCTGATTGTCTCTAACCAGTGCCGCTCCCACGGCTCGGCGCAGACAGGTGCTGCGGGTAGAAGCCAAAAAAGCCATACGCATAAAATACTGTTGCCAGGATGGACGCTTCTTCATTTTGTGACCTTTATCTTAATAGTTTTAGCCATGTTTGGGCTTGACAGGATTTTGTCAAGCCCGAATGTAGAAACAAAAAAAGGATGTTTTACGGTGAAGATTCCGGGATCAAAGTCTATTCTGCTCCGCCTTATGCTGCTCATGGCTTATGCAAAAAGGGATATGACTATTCAAAACTACAACCCCTGCAGTGATGTGAGGGAATTGGAAGCAGCCCTGCAAAGCTATGGCTACAGAATTAGCGGCCAGGATCAAACGCGCATATTCAAATTTGACTCTCAGCTTTGCGCTCAGAGCCAACATCATTACGCTTTCCAGCAAAGCGCTACCGCTTTTCGTCTGTGGCTCAGCTTTCTGGCTGCTTTGCCGGGGATCTCTTCCCAGCTCTCACTCTCGGATATCCTGCTATTTCGCGGCTATGCCCCTCTCCAACAAGCGCTGGAAGCCATGGGCGCCAAGATCATCCTGCAAGGAAACATCATGCAGATTCAGGGTTGTCAACTAAGTGGAGGGCAACACAATCTGCCCGGAAATATCAGCAGTCAATATGCCAGCTCCCTCATTCTTGCCACCCCTAATATGCAACATGAACTCTTGCTCAAACTCAGTCCCTTTCAGGTCTCACAGAGCTACATCAATCTCAGCCTCCAAATGCTGCGCCTCTTTGGTGGCAAAGCTCAGCTCTCGGGAACTCAAGTGCAGGTGCATAATCAAGCTTTGCGCCTTCCCACCCGGTTTACGGTGGATGCGGATTTTTCCACGGTGGCCTATTATGCCGCCCGCGCCGCACTCCAGCCCCCCGCAGTTAAGATCCCGCTATACCTTAATCCCAGCTTGAACCAAGCCGACGAGCAGATCCTGGATTTTCTTAAACAGATGGGAGCCAGGGTGCGTAAAACCAAGAAATACGTTCAGATCAAGGCCGCCCCCCTGAAAGGCGCAAACTTCGATTTGAAAGATTCTCCGGACTTGATGCCGCTAATGGCGATTCTTGCCCTTTTTGGTCAGAACCCCAGCACTCTCAAGAGCATTGGCCGCCTCATTTACAAAGAAAGCAATCGCATCGATGGTGTATGTAAAGCGCTACAAAAGCTGGAAGCCAAATACTTTTTGGCGCAAGACAGCATCAAGGTCTATCCCTTGACGCATGAGCCGGGCAAGCTAAAGCTGGATACTCAAGAGGACCATCGCCTCGTTATGGCCTTCAGCCTGCTGACGCAAAGATATCCGCAAATCCAGCTTTCAGAATACAAGTCGCTTTGCAAATCCTTCCCCTTTGGCTATCAAGAGCTGATTGCTGCTCCAGCTTAATGTATTTTTACCCGGCAGCACGATGATGTAGAGATCATGCAACGTTACAGCAATAGTAAAAGCAGACGCCGTCCCCCCTTCTTTCCCCCTACTTGCTCTCAACCTAATCTCGACTTTAAGTCCTGATTCTCTCCTGAGCAGGACTTGATCAGGACTTAATCCCGACTTGAGCTCAAGAATGACAAAGCGGCAAGCCTGAGTTCCGGAAGGACGGCCTGAACACCAAAAAGGGATTGACAAAGTTAGCTGAAATAAAAAGTGAGTATTGAGCATTGAAATGAAGTATGGAGATAATGTGGATAAGCTCACGATTATTGTCCCGATATACAACGAAGAGGATTGTCTGCTGCCCTTGGAAGAAGCCCTGAACAGCTATATAAGCAAAGCCGCTTATGGAGTGCAGGTGCTGCTGGTGAACGATGGTTCCAGGGATAACTCTCAAACCCTGATAGAAGATTTATGCAGACGTAACCGCAACTTTCACTTCCTGCAGTTATCGCCCAACCGGGGGCTTAGTACTGCGCTGAAAGCCGGATTCGACCATGTGCAAACACCTTTGGTCGGTTATATTGATGCAGACTTGCAGACCACTCCGGAGGATTTCGCTCTGTTGATGCCCTTTGCGGAGGAATATGCCATGGTGCTTGGCATCCGCACCAAGCGTCAGGATGACCTTGTAAAGCGGATATCTTCTCTGATTGCCAACGCCATACGAAGACAGGCTACAGGAGATAACTGCAAGGATACTGGTTGCCCCTTAAAGATTATCCAGACAGATTACATTCGCAGGATACCTTTCTTCAATGGCATGCATCGCTTTCTGCCGGCCTTGGTTATGTTGGAAAAAGGGCAGATAAAGCAAGTTCCGGTGCGGCACTTTCCCCGTTTGGCGGGAGTTAGCAAGTATCACCTGTTTAACCGCCTTTTAGGACCTCTGGCAGATACTTTTGCCTTTGTATGGATGAGAAAACGCTATATCCACTACCGTATCGTTAAAACTGATGAATAGTAATTTGATCTTTGCCATAGGTTTTACGTCCCAGCTCGGCTTTGGTCTGCGTCTGCTGATCCAGATGTTTCTATCGGAGAAGCAGAAAAAGTCGCTTTCACCCACCATATTTTGGGTAATATCGCTAATATCCTCCTTTATTATGATTATCTACGCCTCTCTGCGGATGGATCTGGCTATTTTGGTGGGGCAGATAGTTACTTATTATATCTACATCGTAAATCTAAAACTGAAGGGCTGGTGGCAGAAGCTTCCCGTGGTATGGCGGGCTGTGGTTATCCTAACCCCGGTAACCGGAATAGTAAGCATCCTCCGTATTGGCGGTCTGAATTTTGGCGATATTATGCGTCATCCCAATATCCCTACCCCCTGGCTGATGCTGGGGCTTAGCGGAACGATTCTGTTCAACCTTCGCTTTGTGTATCAGGTTATCTACTCTGTCAAGAGGAATGAATCGATACTACCGCTGGGCTTTTGGGTGATCTCTCTGGTGGGCACCACATTGCTGATCAGCTATGCTATCTATCGCCGGGACCCGGTGGTATTACTGGGGCAGAGCCTGGGATTGTTTATCTATGTCCGTAACGCCCTACTGATTTTAAGGAGCCAATATGAAACGTAAGACTTTGTTTATACTTTTAGCTTTGTGGCTGCTTGCCTCCACTTTCATCGGACTAAACAGTTGGGGAGTTCAGGAAACCAGTGAAGCACGCTACGCTGAAATAAGCCGCGAAATGCTTAGCAGCGGGGACTGGCTGCATCCGCGTCTGCTGGAGATCGGGCATTATCACAAGCCACCCGTCACCTATTGGCTAACCGCGATCAGCATGAAGATTGCCGGAGTGAGTGCCGGTGGCGCCAGATTCCTGATGCAGATATGCTTCCTGCTGCAGGTGCTGCTGGTTTACCAAATCGCCAAAAGATACTGGGGTAACGAAAAGACGGCTTTTCTGGCAGCAGGGTTATTTGTGCTGATGCCGTTGCAGTTGATGGCAGTGCGCAACGTTACCACCGATCTGTATCTTGCCGGCTTCGAACTGGCCGCCATATTCTTCTTCATGCAGTACTACCTGGTAAAGCAGTATAAGTGGTTGTATGCGGCGCTGCTGTCTATGGGCCTTGCCTTCTTAACTAAGGGACCGGTAGGGCTGCTATTTCCGCTTCTATCAGTAATCCCCTTCAAGCGCAAATGGGGTGCCAATCCGCATCCCCAAGTGCTGCATACCTGCGGGGCCATACTGCTGGCCGTTTTGATAAGTATAAGCTGGTATCTGGTGATGGTTATAAATGACCCCACCTTCCTGCGTTACTTCCTGTTCCGGCATACTTTGGAACGCTTCGCCGGGGCTTCCGTCTTTTCCCGCAATGAGCCCTTTTGGTACTTTCTGGTCTTGGTCCCGGCTACGTTGCTGATGCCCTTTTTTGCCTTGGTGCATTACCTTGTGAAAACAGGCAAGCGGCTGTTCAAAGATGAGCATGCCTATTTCATCTTCTGGCTGATAGTTGTTCCGATGATTTTCTTTTCCATCTCATCATCCAAGCGCATACTGTATGTTTTGCCCCTCGCCCCGCTGACGGCAATCTTAGCGGCAGGCATTATTGCCTCTTACACAGAAAAGCTACAGATAAAGTTTTTGCGGATTATGCTGGCGATTTGGGGTTTATTTCCCTTGGCTTTCATAATTGCCCCCTTGTTCATGCCAGAACTGCATGCCACTCCTTACCTGATAGGACTATCCGTACTGATGCTGGCGGTGGTAATCACCGCTATCCTGCGGCTGGCAAAACAACCACTGGTGGTGTCAGGAGCAATGTCCTTCATTCTATGCGGATTGCTGATGGTAAGCTCTTCGGTGATATTGGGGCAGAGGGATAGTATCCCCGGCAGCAGCCGCAGCCTGGCCAAATGGATAGAGCAAAATACCGAGAGCGAGAAGGTGATTGTTTACGATAAGCTACTGCCCTCATTGGCTTTTGAATTGCAGCGCCCCATAGTATCATTACACAACCGGAGCAAACATTTACAGCGCGAAACTGCCTTCGAACCTGATGATCGGTATAAAAACTATCTGGTGGAGTACGCCGATAGCGCTGCAGTAAAAAGCCTGATTCAGCAGCCCTCCATCATGCTGGTTTGGAAAGATATCGATGCGCAAGCTCAGTGGATGCGAAGTTATTATACGACAGAGCAACGGATCGGCAAATGGGTCATCCTGTACAGAAAGGATGAAGCTTAGCCCGCTGAGAAAGAATCTGACATCGACTTGTATCCACTTTGAACTATCCTAATCGTCTATTTGAGAAGGGCGGCATCCAGGTCCTGATAGAGAGCTTTTCCCTCCAGAGTGAGGGATTACTTGAATTTGAGTACTGATTCTCTCTTTGAGTGCTTGAACGTGAGAGATTACACCAATGATCTTGCCATTTTGCTGATAGCCAGCAAGGGCTTCAAGGGCTAAAGATAATGACTCATCATCCAAAGTTCCAAAACCTTCATCTAAGAACAAGGAGTCTACTCGAACTTTCTTGCTGGCCATTTGGGATAATCCCAAGGCCAGAGATAAACTGACGAGGAAACTCTCTCCGCCGGACAGGTTCTTTGTAGACCTAATCTCACCGGCTTGGTAATTGTCTATTACTTCGAGTTCCAGAGGATTCTTCTGAGCATGGATTAACAGATATCTGTCAGATAGTTGTTGCAATTGTTTGTTAGCATGGCCTACCATCACATCGAAAGTCAAACCCTGCGCAAAATTGCGATATTTCTTCCCGTCAGCTGAGCCTATCAGAGCATGTAAATTACCCCATTTAAGGCATTCTTTTGCTTGAGCTTCAATCCCGTTTTGCTTTGCTTGGTGTAGGCTCTTCAATCGGTCGTTTTCCTTCAGCTTAAGTTTCAATGAGGTGATACTTTCCCGCAGTTCATTAAGAGATATCTCCAATGCTTTATTTTGCGATTTAATATCCTCTATCGTTAAATCCGTAATCTTCTTAGCCAGTTCTTTATCATAACGTTCTTTTCGGTCTTTCTGCTTAGCAAGAAGTTCTGTCTGTTTACCCTCAAGTTCCTTTGCCTTTTTGCTTAATTCGTCCCTCTGACTTACGGGAAGCGTGGTTTCAATATACTGCTTTTCATCTGTGAGACCTATCATTGGGAGAGATTTTGCAAACTCAGACTCTAGTTTATTCAACTCAGTTTTTCTCTTTTTAATACTTTCTTGCAGTGAATCGATTCTCGTCTGGGCAGTAATAACTTTATGCTGGTGTTTGGTATGTAAATCTCTGGCCTGTTTTTCTGCTTGCTCCGCATGATCTAAAGCAGCATTTAGGGCAGATTCTTCTTTAGTCGGTATTTTGTCCCCATAGAGCTGAGACCTTTTTCTTTGAAAGCTGTCAAGCTCAACGTTTTGAGCCTCTAACTTTTCCTTCTGCTTAGATAATTCGCTGTTCTGAGTATCTATAATTCCTTCTAAACTTTTTATTTCAATATCGTAGTTAGAAATTGCAGTCCTGATTTCTGCATTTTGCTTTGCATAGGATTGCCATTCCTGTAATCGCTCCCGGAGTGATTTTTCAATTGCTTCAAGGTGCGAGTCAGGAACTTCATTGATGCCCAGGGGTATGAGTTTTGTGATGATTTCTTTCTTTAACGTGTTAAAATCTTTCTCAATTTTTTCTCGTCCCTTTTTGATCCCAGTAAGGGTTGCTTCAGCTGCCGTTCTATTGTTTTCAGCGTTGACTTTCTGCTTTTCACTTTCGTCAAAATCCTTTTGGGCAGTTATTTCAGCTTCCTGAAGTTTTTGGATTGCGGCTTCAATGTCTTCAGCTTCAGTGATTAAGTCGGTCAGCTTTGCAATTTTATGTTCAGTCTCATCCGGAACTGGTACATTGCCCCTAGCATAGGGATGATCTTTTGCTCCGCATAAGGGGCATGGCTCACCATCCCCCAGTTTAGCACGGTAATCCTCAAGCTCAGCAATTTGTCGTAAGTATACCATATTCCGAAGCAGGTTGTCCTTCTCGGTGCGGTATTCCCGCAATAATCGGTCACCTAATATTGAGTTCAAGGCGTCTTTTTTTAGCTGTAGTTTTTGTGACGCTTCTTTTAATGTCTGACTCAAGGTATTGCTTCTAATTTGATGCTCTTCAAGAGTATGTGACTTCTGTTTAAGCACTTTTTTTGCTTTCTTTATTTCTTTGTCAGTTTGAATAATCTCTTGATGTTTTTGTAATAGATGGTTCAGTTGTTCTTGGACGCCTGCGAAGTTACTGACAAGCCATTCGTCTTGAGCATGCTCCTCAAGATACTTGCTTACTTTTTTAAGTTGCTCTTCTGCCTCGCTGCGCTGCTTTTGCACACCCTTTTGGGTTTTAGTATTTTCATCTATCATGCTTTTGTCTTTCTTCAAGGAATGTTCAATGTCATCACGTAATCTCTTTATATCAGCAATAGACTGATCGAGTGACATTATCTGTTGAATAAGTGGCCTTTCATTCTTCAAGTTGTCTTTACATTTTATGGTATCTTGTTCGGCATTGCTTAGCTTTTTAAAAAGATCAGCAGCAAGAAAGATTATTTCCGGGAAAGCATCTTCTGCATTTTGTAATTCCACCTCATCTTTAGCCTGCTGTTTTCTCGTTTCGGTGAGGATAGCATATTCACTGTCCAATGTAGATACCTTCTGGGCTTGTTCGAGTTTTGCTTTCTGTGGTTTAAAGGCCTCGATTTCTTTACCCAGACAGTTACGTTCTTCGACCAGGCTAGAAAGTTGGGACTTTAACTCCTCAATAGAATTAAGCCATGCTAAGGCCTCCCCTGCTTCCTTAAACTTCACTTGTAGCTGTTTCTCTTCATTCTGATAGTTGTTGAGATTCATTGTGTATTTTGCCTCTAATTCTGGATCTAGGACAGGAATGTCAGCAACTTCTTCCTTGAGAAGCTTTAACTTTTCCAATTCATCGCGATGACGCTCATGTACTCTTTTGGATATTTCGCTGTAAATCTCTGTACCCGTGATTTGTTCCAGAATAGGGGCGCGCTCGTCAGCAGCTGCTTGTAAAAATGCTGCAAAGTCGCCTTGAGCCAGCAACATAGATCGAGTGAACCTTTCAAAATTCATACCCGTAATAGTTTCAATTTGGTTTGCAACTCCTCTGATGTTTGATTGCAGAATATCTCCAGTATCTGCGTTGGCTATTTCGTGCTTTGGTGATTGCAGGGTTCCGTCCGGTTTATTCCTTGCTCGATGTTGGCTCCAATTGCACCGGTAACGACCTGCTGAAGTCTCAAAGGTTACTTCAGCAAAACATTCGCTGGTCTGGCGTGACATTATCTCATTTTCGCTATTATTAACCCGGTCGAGACGTGGTGTCCGGCCATAAAGGGCAAGACAGATCGCATCAAGTATAGTTGATTTCCCAGCACCTGTTGGACCTGTGATGGCGAAGATACCATCTGCAACATAGGCTGGGTCTGTCATATCAATTTCCCATTCATTGACAAGTGAATTCAGATTTTTAAAGCGGATTTGTAATATTCTCATCTTTACTAACCTTTATTCTCCCTGTCTGTCCATTTCGTGTATGGACAATAAGATTTCATTGTAAGCATTCAACATATCCTGTTTTTGGTCTTCCGGGATTTCATGAACTTGTAAACAACGCTCGAATACTTCTATCTCACTGAGATCGTCCAAGGTTTCATCTAAATTCGTCTGTTCAAGTGCCCGGTCTATTACGCGGGTGTTTTTCACGCGCAATATTTCCAATTGTGTGTCTTTAATAGATGATGCTAACCGATCCTGTAAATCGCTAACTATCTCATCGCCTGTATAGACAATTTCGACCCAGATATTGATGTTCGCAACCGACAATGCAATTAGTCTATCAGAAATATAATCCCAATTTCCCTTTATGCTTTCCAGCCTTTGTAATTCGGGAACATCAATTAGTTTTACTTTTACTGGCTTTTGATCAAAATCGACCTGACAGACGCTTTTCCTTTGGTTAGATTCCCCAAAACCTATTGGCACTGGTGAACCACTATAACGAATTGTGTCCCTGCCCATTACATTTTGCGGGATATGTAAATGCCCAAGAGCAGTATAGTCGAAGCATTGGGGGAACGCATCAGCCGATATATGCGCTAAGGTACCTATATAAAGCTCACGCACACCATCGTCTTCTACTATACGTCCACCGGACGTAAACAGGTGCCCCATCCCTACTATGGGGATTTTATTTCCTAATTCAGCTCGTTTTTGCTCGGCAAGTAAACCCACTTCAGCATAGTGTTCGAGAATGCCATTTATCAATTTGCTTTCTTTGTCCTTTATGCTCTCCCCTGCTTCAGCAGTACGAAGATCCTTGTCCCTGAGATAGGGGACAGCACATACGATCAATTCAGGTATATGTTGTTGATCATAAAGTACCAGCACTTCATCGTTTAAATCTCCTGTAACGTTACCTACTACATGCACATTGATAACCTTGAGTAACTCTTTTGGTGCATTCAGGAAAGAGGGGGAATCGTGGTTTCCGGCAATAATAATTATATGCTGGCAAGAAGATTTCGACACCAGGTAAAGAAATTGATAATACAATTCCTGGGCTCGATTACTCGGTGCTGTTGTATCAAAAATATCACCAGCTACTAATAAGGCTTCGATCTCATTCTGTTGGATCGTCTCTGCCAGCCATGTTAAAAATGATTCGAATTCTTCGTAGCGTTTTCTTCCACAGAGGGTTCTACCGATGTGCCAATCAGATGTATGCAGAATTCTCATAAATACTCCTAAGGTCGTAAAGCTTTAACTTCATTATATAGTTTGATCAGGCTTTCAATCGAAAGATCAAGTATCGGTTCGGACATAAATGAGTTAAGATGGATGTTGGAACTGTTGAGTCCCCAAATGTTGGGGTAAATTCCAACTCATTGCTGATCTGGTTGTTTGAGGGCATCTGATCTCCCTCGTTACTCACAATCTATATAAGGCCGAATGACCAAGTGCATTGTTTTCATTTTTTTAATTTGAGTCAAGTTTTTTCCCTATAGAAAGCTAACTTATTGCAAAAGGCGGAAGAGATTCGGAGCTGTATAGTAGCGGCTCGCCTGAAGCTCCGTAAGTACGACAATAGATCACAGCATTCAAATCCCGAGCTATTGGCTATCACTCTCAATGATGGTGAGTGGGATAGCGAGATGGCGAGATGGCGAGATAGGGAGATGGCGAGATAGCGAGATGTGAAGGTGGAGATAACAAGGTGGCGCGATGGCGAGATAGGGAAATAGCGAGTGATTGGATGGATAAGATACAAGGCGATCAACTTTAGTCACCGTATCCAAAGCTACAATATCCTGGCAATAAGATGATAGGCGGTCGGCTTTAG
>JARRCD010000129.1 GCA_029982875.1 Candidatus Cloacimonadota bacterium
GATTATCGAGCAGGATCTGCCCTGCCGCAGTGTCAAAAGGGCGGTAGAAGATGGGCTGTTGCCGGAAATCCCGGGCTATCAGTATCTGGATAAAGAGATCTAGAGGGGAGGGGAGCGATGGAGCCCAAGCCCCGGGCGGCCAATCTCCGGCATATCAGATAGCATCACGATACCCGGGGGGAATTGAGACTTGAGAATTGGGATTAGAAGGTTGAGAAGGTTTAGTGCCATCGGCGCTTAAAGATAACGCCTAACGCCTAACGCATAACGGATAACGGATAACGGATAACGCATAACCCATACTTGATAGAATAAAAGATATGAAGCTAACATTCTACTGCAATGTATTTGACGAAAAGGAGGTGGTACGAACTGAATCAAATGTGCTTTGTGTAGCTTAAAAACACCCGCGAGATCAGCTCAAAAACAGCCCTAAAATAAGGGCTGAGAAAATCCTACTGCATTATTTGGGTTTATTGGGAGAGAAGATGTAAAGAATTACGAATAATTGAAGTATACGGACAGGAGTGGATACAATATAAAGCTTATCAGGATCTCTGCCGGCTCAGGATCTTGCTGTGAAAGTCACAGGCAGCAGTTATAGAGGCCTGCTCTCAGAGCGGTGCTTGGCGAGGCATTCTGAGCATAGATGCCAATTGCAGAAACGGTGATATATATCCATCAAGCCCTGTTGATAGATAGCTTTGCTGGTGGCCAATTTTATCTGGGATGCACTGAGATAGCGCTGCATAAAGCGGGTGATATAGTTTTCTTGTAGAGGGGCAAATTCGCGATATGCTTTGGTTACGGGTTCATTGTCCAAAGCCATCATTTGTCGCCACAGAGCCAATACGGGCAGGAATATATTCAGATATATGTTGTTTTGCACGCTTTTTCCCAGATTCAGAGGGGGCATATCCGGGTACAAAGTTTTTGGGGTCCATATCTTACAGAATTCTTTATAGAGATCAGTATCCCTATCCAAGGGGTGAATAAAAGCCTTGGTTAAGCCGCCCTCGAGATTTTCCCAGATCAGGTCGCTGATATAGATCAATCTTTTGAGGGGATGATTCTGGGGACGGATTCTAAAGAGTTGCCAGTCGATAGCAATTCTTTTCCCATGCCAGCGTTGCTCTTCATAATCCCGCCACAATCTTTGATTCGTGACTTCATCGATGATCTTGCTTTGCCTTTTCAAGAGACCGGAAGCACAGAGGTAGATGGCGCATAGCTGGGTTTTGCTGAGCCCCTGGGCTTTGTATTCTTTAAGCAGGGACAAAGGAAGGCTTTGCGCAAGATACAGTGTATTTAGCTTATTTTTGTTGTATCCCAGCGCTTCGAATATGCCTTCATATAATATTTGGTCAAAGCTGCTCAGGCTGAGAGCAGTATTAAAGCGTTTCAGCTTGGCGGCAAATCTCCGCATTCCGGCTTGATGCAGAATTACTTGGAGATGGTCATTATCTATAGCCGAAAGCAGGTCGCAATATATTGCGGGTTTTTGGCTCTCATCCAGGTCTTGCCAGAGTTTTTGGATCTCCTCGCTGAGCTGATGCTCCATGCTCAAAATCTCTACCGCACTCCCGTCTTCCAATATGGTGAGTGGATAGGTGGAATTGTGTTGCAACACTGCATGCAAGACCACATTGTTGTAATATATATCTTCTTGGTGATTGTGAGCTTGCCAATCGGTAGTTTTAAGATGAATCTCGATATCGCCGCGCTTTTGTTCGTCACCGATTTCGATAATGGCATTCTTAAAATCCGGCCCTCTGGCGGTGTTGTATTGTCCTTGATAGATAATTCTCAAGCGCTTTCCGCTTATGCAGCTAAGATCATGTTGTAAGTGACCTTCATCCCAGATGTGGTACAAAAATTTCTCATCCATTAGAAGTATCTGCGTAGAAACTGCATGCGCTGCCGGGCGGATGCAGATTTGGCATAGCTATGCGGAGTGTATTGCAAGGGATTGGTCAGAATACTCAAAAGCCGCATACTCTGGTCTTTGCTCAGCTTATCTGCGCCGGTATCATAATATGCCATGGCAGCGGTTTGGATGCCATATATTCCCTTACCCCATTCCGCATAGTTAAAATACAATTCCAGCATTCTCGGTTTGGTCATGATTACTTCCATAATCAATGTCACTTGCACTTCCAGGTATTTGCGCAGATAGTTACGATCCGTAGTCAAAAAGAGAGTGCGTGCCAATTGATTACTCAGGGTAGAACCCCCAAACCTGATTTTATCGGCGGCCTTGTTTTTGTGATAGGCTTGTTTTATCATAGACCATTCAAAACCGAAGTGAGAATAGAAATTGGCATCTTCAAGGGCGATCAACATATCTTGAGTTCCTTGGGGGATACGCTCCAAGGCAATGTTTTCCCTTTTGTAGATAGGATATCCCTTTATAATATAGCGTTGAATCATCAATGGGGTTACTGGGGGATTCATAAAGCTGTATAAAATACACAGTGCTGCTACAATCCCCCAAAACCAGAGGTGAATCAGGATAATCGTTCTCAGTATCCGGTTAAGGATACTCCGGCGCTTCTTTTTCCTGTGGGGCACAGAGCCCTCCGCTAAGGTTGGGCTTAATTCTCCTGTTTGTTTACAAAGGCCGCAAGACGAGCTTTTCTGCGACTGGCGGTACGTTTGTGGATAACCCCTTTTTTGGCGGCTTTATCCAGCTGCGAGTACAGCTCATTTAGCTTAGCTTCACGGTTTTCAGGGTGTTGCTGCAACTCTTTGGTCAAAGTTTTAATAGTTCTTTTTACGTAGTTATTACGGGCCTGTCTTTTTTTGTCTGTGCCCATGCGTTTAATGGGAGATTTGTGTTGTGGCATTGTTTCCTCTTTCTTTGCTTAGTATTTAAACCACAAACTATAAGGCTGTAAATATGTCAATCTATATTTTGCTTAACTAATGCTTCTTCCAGTATATCTATCTGATGTTCAACACTATAGGTAAAAATGTCTCCCTCCGTGCGCTGAGAAGAAGATAGTTTCTCAACCCATTTTACCGCTTCGGCGACTTGCTGATATCCAAAACAATGCCCTGCTTTACACTCCTTAATAATCTGGCCAGCGGCGGAATCTTCACTGCTGAAGCAAAGGATGGGGCTGCGGGAAGCCAGGTATTCAAATAGTTTGGTAGTAAGTACACCGCTATTACCTTCATATTCATTTACAATCAAGAGCAGCAGATCGCTATCCACCATTTGCTGTAAGGCTTGCTCGTGGGATAAAAAGGGGAGTATGCTGAGCTTATCTTTACAGCTATTTTTAAGCTTTGTTTCTTCGGCAACACTCAGTCTGGTGCCGATCAGGCTGAGTTTGAAATCCCGCTTGAGTTGGGAGCATAGCTCGCAGATTATATTGAGGTTTTGACCAGCGGTGAATTGTCCCACATATTTAATGCGAAAGTGCGGGGCGGGATGGTGCTTCAGTGCGGCAAAATCACGGATATCAAAGCCATTGTGAATCACCACTTTTTTCCCTGTGGGCATTGCATCAGCAATAGCTTGAGAGACCACAATATTCAGATTCGCTGATGCCAAGATCTTTTTTTCCAGATAGCGATGGACGCTGCGAGTTAGCCTTGAAGGGGGATTAAGCTTCATATAGTGGATATTTAAGTAGGGATCGCGAAAATCGGTATACCACTTTAGGTGGGTTTTGGGAGAGAGTTTGAGGCCAATCAGGTGACTGCTATGTGGGGGTCCGGTAGTGATCAGTAGATCATAGGGGAAGCGGCGCAATTCTCTGATGGTAGCTCGCCAGGCCGGGGGATTCCAAAAGACTCTCAGATCAGGAATAATGAGATTTAAGCGCATCCAGATCAATACTTTGCTGATCAAGCTGGATGCTTTGGGGATATTGCCATAGGGCATGGAGCTGGATTTTCCGGCAAACAGTTTCCAAATTTTGCCCATACCCAAAGCTGGGACACGGATGACCTTTACTGAGGGGGGTACTTTACGGCAAAGCCTGCTGTCTATGAAGGGATAATCGCCATTTTTGGAAGTAATTACAGTGATGTGATGTCCACGCTCTATCAGATAGGGGATGAAACGCAGCCAACGTTGGACTGGAGCACCTCCACAAGGAGGGAAATAATAGCTGATAAGCAGGATTTTCATCGGTGCAGAATCAGATTTACCAATTCATTCCAGGTTTTCGTTGCTTTGTATTCAGAGATGGCTTTTTGCATCGGTTTCAGCATTTCCTGATGATAAAAGCGGATTACGGCAGCTGCGAGAGCAGGAGGGTCATCCACGGGAACAAGTAACCCGGTGACACCATCTTCAATATACTCGGTCAGACCGCCGATATTTGAGGCGATGACAGGAGTGTCATAACTAAAGGCTGTGGCAATCACTCCACTCTGCGTAGCGCTTTTGTAGGGCAAGATGCAAAGATCTGACTTGCGGAAATACTCAGCTACTTCTTCCTCGCTGATATATCGGAAATCAGTTTCCACATTGGCGGTGATGTCCATATCTCTAATCTGCTTGAGATATACAGATTTATTGCCATATACCGAACCAGCGATCATGAGCTTCAAATCTGGGAAAGCTGTGCGGATAATAGGCATTGCGGCTAACAGTGTATCCAAGCCCTTATAGGCTTTAATCAAGCCAAAAAAGAGGATTCTGTGCTGCACGTTGTTTTTGGTGGTATCCCCGATATGGGTATCATAGATGGGATGAAAGCCCAGCCTGGCTTTCTTGACAATGTTATTTGGCAGGTTGCGTTTGAGATCCAGCATGCAGCTATGACTCAAGACCAGAATTTCATCAGCAGGCTTAAAGGCATAGCGGAGCAAACTTTTGGCTCCAATCCACTCTTCGTGGGGAATGATATTGTGAGCCAAAATCAGCTTGCGGCAGTTCTTCACCCGGCGAAAGATATAGCCAAAGGCCGGACCAAAAAAAGGTACCCACCAAGATACTATCAGTAGATCGGGTTGCCAGGCATTGATGGCTTTGATGGTTTTGCTCCAAGTATGAGGCAAATAAGGTGTCAAAAGGCGTTGAGAGAGATGAGCGGGGATAGAATCATCTTCCTGGCGGTCTGCTGGGAAAAGGATGTTGGGATATTGCTGTTTAAAATTGAAAAAGCAGATCTGATGTCCAGCTTGGGCAAATCCTTGAGCAAGATGCTGGGCAAATTGAGATATCCCGCCCACAAAGGGGGGAGCAGGGCCTAAGAGAGCTATTTTCATGTCTTACTCATTAGTCTGGGATTGTTTGAAAAACCTTCTCACGATTTCGGCATCCTTGTATTTACCAAAGAGGGTCATTAGTTTCAGGCGCACCTTGATGCCCTTCAGATCACCGGCCAAGATAGCTCCCAGATCCGACAGATTTTTACCTCCGCCTTCATAACCGTATTCGGGAAGCACTCTGCCGGTCTGAGTTCGGGAAGCTATAACGACTACGATATCGCGGGAAAGAGCTTTTTTGATGTATGGAATCAGGTCTTTGGGAAGATTGCCACGACCAAATGCTTCGATCACGATCGCTTTAGCGCCATGGTCAATACTGCAATCTATATATTTTCCGTCAATACCGCTCACTGCTT
>JARRCD010000130.1 GCA_029982875.1 Candidatus Cloacimonadota bacterium
TTTTGTTACCATTTTTCCTGCCCTTTCCTGGCTGTCAAGTAATTCTTAATCCACTCTTAATCAAGTCTTAATTATTAAGACTTGATTAAGAGTGGATCGACAAGTGATTAATGCTCTGCAAGGGGGGTCAAAGCAGCGGGAATAGCGTAATATATTGCTGAATAAGGGATTATAGCGGGATAGGATTAGATTTACCCTTCTTGATGGAATGTTACTTTTTTACGTATCCACTTATCCAGAATTGATTATGATGAGGTGATGTTATAGATTGCCTCCACATCCCGCCGGTCGCTAAAGCGCACCGCCTATCATCTTATTTCCAGGTTCTTATTGCATGGAATACTGGGTCTTCTTAGGTGGACTTCCTGAGCCCGGCTCAAGAGGGGTATGGGAGGAGCACAAGAGGCGCATAGGCCAGAAAAGGACGCCAGCTACATACATTTTTGCCAATGCGCCGCTTCAAATCTGAAATAAGGCCACAAAAAGGGTACCATGAAGGTACCCTTGATATGTTTATGATATGGTTTTAGAATTCGAGTTTAAGAGTAGTGCCAAAGGCATAATTTTTGGTTTCGTCATCATTAAGACCAAAAGCTCCATAAAGAGCCATATTAAAGAGATCGGGAATCAATTCATATTCCAAGCCTGCATTGACTTCCATTCCAGTATCGATAAGATATCCTGCATGGCCAAAGAACTGCATATCATATTTGAATGGGACTTTGATCTCGCCTACCATGCTGGCAAAGAAGTCAGAATTCAGGGTATAGGGATTGTTCCAATATAGATTCAAGCCATCATGATGCTCGCCGATGCCATAGATATAAAGGCCATTATCGTACCAGGGGCTAATTACGGACAAGCCATTTTTGGCAGCAACCAAGACATCTGCGCCGAGCACAAAATCAGTCAGATCGAGTTTGGCTTTCACGGCAGCTCCAATCCCGATTTTGTCATCGTTATACTCTTGATAATCAGCCCAGAAGTTGGTATCAACACTCAAATTTTCCAGCTCCAGGCCAAAATAAGGCATTAAGGTAAGAGCATAGTCGTCGGTTAAGGCGTCGTTATAAAAGAAAAGATAAGTGCCCCAAGGCATATCTCCATCCATCAAGGCATGTATCATAAAGTAGTTGACGTCATCGTTTGCATCTTCGGCGCCTTCACGCCCCTTCATCATGGCAAATTCGGTATTGAGATTTTCGCCAAAGGTCTTTTCCAGCATTATGCCGGAGAAGTAATCGTCAATTATCAGTCCCATCCGGTCTCTCCAATACAATTGGCCAAATTGGATGTTTAGATCCCAGGAGCGGATTGCATAATCCAGATAGAGTTCTTTGATTGCTACCTCCAAGCTGGTATCAAAGCCGGCATTGCCTTTGCCCCATGTCACATCGCCCACCTGTACTCCGGCATGTAAGCACAGATCCCTATGAAGCTGCGAATCCAGATACAAATTGAATCTGTTATCGATAAACGCACCGTCGTCTTCGGTAATGCTATTAAACAATGCCGCGCGGGTGCGGTTTTCACCGCTTATATCAAAATCCACGGCATAGAGGGACATCGCCAGTAGTAGCGGAATGATAAGGATCAGGATTTTTTTCATTTTTTTGACTCCTTTTATTTATTAGTTCTGTAAAGTAATATGAATATAATTAGCAAGTAAACAAAGGCCTTTTATAGGTCAAAGAAGGATAAGCCCAATTCTTTTTGCATGATGCTGATATTGTTTGCCAGATTCGGCACGATGGGAATCCCATTTTTGCGTACTATCTGGGCTTTTTCATATTCTTTTTCACCGGCCACCCAAATCCTGTCATGGCCGGGTAAGCGCTCGGAAGCTTGCAGTTGCTTACAGATATCGGTGGAGATGGCTTTAAAATCCTCAACCTCGGTGAAGAAATCTATATTTATGGCCACAAAGAAGTGACCCAGGCGGTATGGCTCCGGATTACCTTCAGCATCTCTACCCCAGAGGCCGTTTAGATACGAGCCATTTTGCAGGGCTGCACAGAGGATTTCCACCATCGTAGCCAGAGAATAGCCTTTGTGAGAACCGGAAACTTCCTCTGTGCCGCCCAAAGGCAACATACAAGCTCTTTGTTCAAGCAGATCAACTAAGAGTTTTTTACTGTCGGTTTGCGGCTCTCCTTGCTTATTGATTGCCCAATAGGGAGGGGTATCGCGGTCTTCCCGGGCCAGCTGTTCTACTTTACCTCTCTGAGAGATTGAAGTAGCAGCATCGTAGATGAAGGGATAGGGCAGAGAGGTAGGAGCTCCAAAACATATAGGATTGGTGCCCAGCATTGGAGCTACACCATGTGTGGGGCAGATCGAGGGGCGGGCATTGGTAAAGATCAAGCCCAGCATATCCTGCTTCACGGCCATATCGGCATAATATCCGCAGATGCCGAAGTGAGTGGAATTGCGCACAGCCACGGAGCCCAAGCCATAAAGTTTAGCTTTTTCTATGGCCGTGTTCATCGCTTGGTGAGCTATATAGTGTCCCATTCCGTGATTTCCATCCCATACTGCGGTGGCATAGCGATCGCGCATTACATCAATCTTACTGATGGGATTCTGAATTCCGAGTTTGATGCGATCATAATACATTTTAAGGCGTCCGATGCCATGCGACTCAATGCCTCTCAGATCACTTGCAATCAAAACATCGGCACATATCTTTGCTTCTTCATCTGGTACGCCCAAACGGGTGAAAACTGCGATCATAAATTCGTGCAGTTTCGTTACGGGTAAATAGATCATGATTTCTCCTTATTAAACATAACTGCATTGAGAGGGGGGAAGCCATTGAAACAAATTGCCGAGTAGCTTCTGGTATAGGCTCCTGTGGTAAAGATATAAGCTTTATCTCCGGCCTGCGTAGTATCCGGCATTAAATATTTGAAATTTTCATATAGGATATCCATGCTATCACAGGTGGGTCCGGCCAGGATGATCTCATCAGCCATGCCTTCACGCTCAAAGTAGATGGGATATTTGATCGATTCATCGATGGTTTCGATCAAGCCGCCAAACTTCCCAATATCCAAAAAGACCCATTGATACATATTACTTTGGGATTTCCTGCTGATATTGATTACTTCGCTTACTATTATGCCGGCTTCTGCCACCAAGGATCTGCCAGGCTCGAGGATGATCTTTGGCATATTCTCGCCAAAATCCTCCTCTACAAAGCGCATGATCTCAGCCGCATATTCCTGCACAGAAAAAGTGGGATCCACATAGCTGGCCGGAAATCCGCCGCCCAGATTGATCATACTCAACTCGATGCCTTCCTCTGCCACTGCATCAAAGAGATATTTACATCTGGCTATCGCATCATCCCATTGCCCAATATCACGCTGTTGAGAGCCAACGTGGAAAGAAAGACCGTAAGGATGCAAATCCAAATCCCGGGCTTGCAAAATGAGATTGAATAGGATATCCGCATGAGCACCAAATTTTCGGGATAGCGGCCAATCTGCTCCGGTTCCTTCAGTCAGGATACGAAAAAACACTTTGGCTTGCGGGGCTACCGCTGCGATATTGAGCAAATCTGTCTCGCTATCGCTGGCAAAGAGCCTTACCCCTTTGGCATAAAAATAAGCGATATCGCTTTTCTTTTTGATCGTATTGCCATAACTCAGCATCTCCGGACTGACACCCAGATTAAGCAGCAAATCCAATTCATAGCGTGAAGCTATGTCAAAATGCGCTCCTTTTCTGATCAAAAGTTTCAATACTTCCGGCATGGGATTGGCCTTGACTGCATAATAAATATCGGCTATAGGAAAACTCGCGCTTAGTTCATCATATTTTTGCTCAATCAAATTGGAGTCCATTATCAAAACCGGAGTCGGCAGATCTTGAGCAAAACTCTTGATCTCTTTGAATCTCCCAGGATCAATATAACGCTCCAACACAAAGTGATACGGCTCTTTGTACATTGCATATCCTCAATCTTAAATTATCAATACCAACTATTCCGCTATGCCTAATATGTCAAATGAATATCCAGGGCCATAGGACCATCCCCATTTTTTGCCTAACCTTAAAAGCCGGAAAATCGCTCATATACTTGACTGAAATCTCGCTTTTAGGAAGATGGATTTCACTATGAGAAAGATCATCCACGTGGATATGGACGCCTATTTTGCCGCGATTGAGATTCGAGAGGATCCCTCGTTGAAGGGAAAGTGTGTAATCGTGGGAGGCCCTCCCAATAGCAGGGGGGTGGTTTCTACCTGCTCCTATGAAGCCCGGAAATTTGGCATACATAGCGGAATGCCCTCATCTCAAGCTTGGCGGCTATGTCCGCAAGCGGTATTTGTCCAGAGCAATTTCCAGCTCTACAAAAAAACCTCGCAAGTGATCAGAGACATATTTTATCAGGTAACAGATTTGGTGGAACCGATGAGCCTGGATGAAGCCTATTTGGATGTAACAGAGAATAAGATGCAGGAGCCGGATTCGGAAAAGCTGGCGCGGTGGATTAAGCAGGAAGTCTTTCAACGCACACGCCTCACCTGTAGTGCCGGGGTATCCTACAATAAGTTTCTGGCCAAGATCGGCTCAGATTTGAATAAGCCCGATGGACTTACCGTGATCACTCAAGCAACGGCTCAGGATGTCCTTTTTGCCTTGCCTATTGAGAAATTTCACGGGATCGGAAAAGTTACTGCCGCCCGCATGAAAAAGATGGGTATCCACAACGGTAAGGATCTTTACCAAGTAGATTTGAAAGACATGACAAAGCTTTTTGGTAAAGCCGGTTTCTTCTATTACAACGTGGTGCGCGGCATAGATCAACGCGAAGTACGCTCCCAGTGGGACCCCAAGTCCATCAGCTGCGAAACCACATTTCAAGAAGATATCGGAGATTTGGATCAATTGCTCTTTCGTCTCAGAAAGCTGGCTGACCGTCTGGCTGCCCGAATGGCACAGAAAGATATTCAAGGGCAAAACCTGGTACTCAAACTCAAGTACGATAATTTTAAGTACATTACTCGCAGCATGCCCTTGCCTCTCTATACTAATGATAGCGAAACCCTATATAAATATGGCGAGCAATTGCTAATAGCAAATTGGGATGCAAAAAGAAAAATCCGCCTTTTGGGCTTGGGAGTGGGGAAGCTGGATTGCGATAAA
Source organism: Candidatus Cloacimonadota bacterium (assembly GCA_029982875.1). Taxonomy (GTDB): domain Bacteria; phylum Cloacimonadota; class Cloacimonadia; order Cloacimonadales; family Cloacimonadaceae; genus UBA5456. The sequence continues at coordinate 5,155 of JARRCD010000130.1, forward strand.
GACTGCGAACAACTGCTGCTGGATTTGTAAAATATGTGAACTTACATAAAGCCATCAGGACTATCCCAAAGAGAAGCGCCTCGATACCTTGGTCTCACACAGATTTCACAGATTCCACAGATTTTTGGGTTATCCGTTATGCGTTATCCGGTGCGCCACGAAGCGTTGTATGGGAAGCTGGTGGAAATCCAGTCATTCAATTGTCCGTTCAAATGGAAGCGAAGAAGATGGCAGCAGCCGTAAGGCGAGAGTCAAAGCTCTTCTTAGCGGTTAGTAAGCCGTAACGCAAGTGAACAGGTTAGCCTCGTTAAACTGAAGCGGTCGGTCAGTCTCTCGGATATGATGAAACCTGATATTTGGTTGGAAGCAACGGTCAAGTGCACAACCAAAGACTGCCGGGGTTAGAACTGACGGCGTGC